>JBCCWI010000001.1:0-124834 GCA_039193795.1 Actinomycetota bacterium
GCCCGACGCCGGGCGCCGCGGCGCCCGCATCTGCGCCCCCCGCCCCCACGCCCGCGGAAGCGCCGGCCCCGGGATGGGGCCGGCGATTCCATTTCACACCTGACGCTGTGGGTGAACGGCGGGAGGGTCAGGTGTGTCGCTCGATCTCGTGGGCTCGGAAGGGCGGAGACGGAGCGGGATCGGGGGATCAGGCGTCGGTGTCGGTGTCACCGTCGAGACCGGCACCGGGGCCGAAGCCGCGGCCGCCGGGGCCACGACGGCCCTCGAACTCGAACTCGCCGTTGACGATGTCCTCGGCCTTCTCCTCGGCCTGCTCGAGCATCGCCGCGGCCTGGGCCTCGTCGATACGGCCGGCTTCGACGGCGGCATCGAGGCGCTCCTCGGCGCTGGCGACCAGGGCATCGACGATCGAGTCGAGATCGACGCCCTGGGCTTCGGCGATGTCGGCGATCGAGTCGCCGTTCTGCAGCGCCTCACGGATCTCGGAACCGTCGAGGCCGAGGGCTTCGGCGATGTTGCCGAAGCCGCCACGGCCGGGACCGCCGCGATGGCCGCGTTCGCCGAACCCGTCGGGGCGAGCCGCCTCGAGGGTGTCGACCACGGCATCGCGCTGGGTCTCGTCGAGGGTGCCGTCGTCCACGAGCGGCTGGAGGACTTCCTCGAGCCGGTTGAGACCGGCGGTCTCCTCGGTCGTGTCGTCCTGGGCGCCGGCGATGGCCGGGGTGAAGAACGCGGCACCGGCGGCGACGCCACCGAGGGTGGAGGCGACGATCGCGGTGGCGACGACCGACTTCTTCATCGAGGTGCCGCTGGTGGAGGGGGTGGTTTCGGACATGGGGTTGGTGACTCCTGGAGGGGGGTGGGGTTGCTGGGTGCCTCTCGGTGACGTTGATGTTCGACGGTCGGGGTAAGACGTTGGTGAGCCGAACCGGCGGAATCGATGATGAAGATGTGAGGGACGTGTGAGGACGGTGGGTCTCGTAGGATCCCGGCCGTGACCAACCGCTACCTCGCCGATCGGCTCCAGGGCTTCGGCACGACGATCTTCACCCAGATGTCGGCGCTGGCCGTCGAGACGAACTCGGTGAACCTCGGTCAGGGATTCCCCGACACCGACGGGCCGGCCGAGGTCGCGGAGGCCGCCCGCCAGGCGATCCTCGACGGCCACAACCAGTACCCACCGCTGCCCGGTATCCCGTCGCTGCGTCAGGCGGTCAGCGAGCACCGCGCCCGGTTCCGCGGCCAGGACTTCGACCCCGACGGCGAGATCCTGATCACCGCGGGCGCCACCGAGGCACTGGCGGCCGCGATGCTGGCGATGACCGGTCCCGGCGACGAGGTCGTCACGTTCGAGCCCTACTACGACTCCTACGCGGCGGGCATCGCACTGAGCGGCGCCACCCGCCGGGTCGTGACACTGCGAGCCCCCGACTGGTCCTTCGATCCCGACGAACTACGAGCAGCGTTCACCCCTGCGACCAAGGTGCTGCTGCTCAACACACCCCACAACCCGACCGGCAAGGTGTTCGACCGAGACGAGCTGACCCTCATCGCCGAGCTGTGCTGCGAGCACGACGTCGTGGCCGTCACCGACGAGGTCTACGAGCACCTCGTGTTCGACGGCGAGCACATCCCGCTCGCGACGCTGCCCGGCATGGCCGAACGCACCCTCACCGTCTCGTCCGCCGGCAAGATCTTCTCGTTCACCGGATGGAAGATCGGTTGGGCGTGCGGGCCGGCGGAGATGGTGGCGGCCGTGCGCACCGCCAAACAGTTCCTCACCTTCGTGAGCGGAGCGCCGCTTCAGCACGCCGTCGCGGTCGGGTTGCGTCTGGGCGACGACTTCTACGACGGCTACACCGCAGAGATGAAAGCCAAGCGGGACCGACTGTGCGCGGGCCTCGCCGAGACCGGCCTCGACGTCCTGGCGCCCGCCGGCACCTACTTCGCCAGCTGCGACATCCGATCGATCGGCGAGACCGACGGGATCGAGTTCTGCCTGGGACTGCCCGAACGAGCCGGTGTCGTCGCCGTCCCGACGATGGTGTTCTACGACGACAAGGACGCCGGCGCACCGATCGTACGGTTCGCGTTCTGCAAGAAGGACGAGGTGCTCGACGAAGCGGTCACCCGGCTGAAGGCGGGCCTGGCGTGACCCTCGAACTCGCGGCCGTTCAGCACGACATCGTGTGGGAGACGCCGGCCGAGACGATGGCGGCGGTCCGGCCGCTGGTGCTCGACGCCGCCGCGTCCGGGGCGCGCCTGATCTCGCTGACCGAGATGTGGTCGTGCGGCTTCTCGATGAACACCGCGGTGGTCGCCGAGGATCCGGACGGACCGACCCCGACCTTCATGCACGCGCTCGCAGCGGAGTCCGGATGCTGGATCGCAGGGTCGTTCCCGGAGCGAACCGTCGGACGCGATCGCCCGACCAACCGCTTCCTCCTCGCAGGGCCCGACGGTGAGGACCACCGGTACTCCAAGACCAAGCCGTTCTCCTATGCCGGGGAGACCGACCACTACACCGGCGGCGCGCCGATCGCGCCGATCGCGGTCGACGGTGTCCGCATCACCCCCTTCATCTGTTACGACCTCCGGTTCGCGGACCTGTTCTGGGACGCCGCCGCCGACACCGACCTCTACCTGCTGCCGGCGAACTGGCCCGCTGTTCGGCGCGAACACTGGATGACGTTGTTGCGGGCCCGAGCGATCGAGAACCAGGCCTATGTGTGCGGCGTCAACCGGGTCGGCCCGGCCGGAGACGGGCTCGAGCACTCGGGCGACTCCCGGATCTTCGACCCGCTCGGCGAACCGCTCGCCGAGGCGCCGCCCGGCGAGGTCCACACGATGCGTGCGACGATCGACCCGGCGAGGGTCGCCGAGGTGCGCTCGTCGTCCCGCTTCATGGACGACCGCTGACTCGCCGGGAGGTTCCACCGAGTGGAGAGGACGAGCCCGTGATCGAGATCCGCCTGGCGACCGACGACGACGTCGACGCGATCGTCGACCTCTTCCATGCGATCGACGTCCACTACTACGGCGAGGACGCTCCGTCTCGGGCTGCGATCGACCAGCACGTGCGCGGGTCCGTGCTCGGCCCCCGGTCCGGGGTCGACATCGTGCTCGCCCTGCGTGCGGGATCCCCGGTCGGCATCGCGACCTTCTCGGTCCTCTACCCGGCCCCGGAGAACCGGGGCCAGCTGTTCATGAAGGATCTCTTCACCACCGCCGACGCACGCGGTGACGGTGTCGGCGAACAGATCATGCGGTTCCTCGCCGCCCACGCGCTCGACCTCGGCTGTGGCCGCTTCGACTGGACCGCCGAGACCAGCAATCCGCGCGCGTTGGCGTTCTACGACCGTCTCGGCGCCGACGTCGTCTCCGAGAAGGTCTACTTCCGCATCAGCGGCGACGCCCTCGAGCGCTTCGGCGAGGGCGAGCCGATCTGATCGCAGCGTCGCCGCATCGGCTCAGTCGAGCCGGGCGAATCGGCGGCGGGCGTACTCGGGTTCGGCGATCCAGGCGTTGGCCGCTTCCCAGGCATCGGAGAGCCGTTGGGCCCGCCGGTGTGACTCGTCGTCGAGCACCTGCACGCCCAGGTCGGACAGGTCGTGCCAGACGAGGTCGACCCGGCTCTCGTCCCAATCGAGGAACCCGACCCTGCCGGCCTCGGTGATCCGGAGGTTCCCCGGCCCTGGATCACCGTGCACGACGCCGGTCCCCACGTCGGTGAACGACGTGAACACTTCGACGACCCTGGCCTCGACCTCGTCGGGTATCGCATCGAGATCGGCGTCGACACTGCGTCGGCGGGCGCCCAGCTTGGGAACCGTCACGCACGACGGCCGCTGGGGATGTCCTTCGGTGAGGCGATGCAGGCGCTGCAGCTCGGCGGCCACCGCCTGCCAGTGCGAGGCCGACGACGGCGGCCGACCGTCGATCCACGACTGCACGATCACACCGTCGACCGAGGGCCGGCCGTCCTCGGCCTCCCGAACGGTCGGCACGACGAACCCGGCGCCGTCGAGTTCAGCCATGAGGTCGAGCTCCCAGGCCAGGCTGTCGGCCGATCGTCGGCTGTGGCGGACGACGACCCGCTCGCCGCCGAGTTCGGCGGCCCAGACGCGGCTCTTCGCGCCACCCGACAGCGGCGCTCCCAGCCGCAGCCCGGGCCAGGGAGTCGTGTCGACCATCAGTCGTCGATCGTGGGCAGCGAGAGGGTGACCGCCGCTCCCCCACCCTCGGCATCGCCGACGAACGCTCGACCGCCGTGGGCCTCGGCGACCTGACGGACGATCGCCAGCCCGAGCCCCGATCCGGGCATCGTGCGGGTCGCCTCGACGCGGTGGAAGCGCTCGAAGACCGCCTCGCGCTCCGCCGCGGGCACACCCGGCCCGTGATCGGAGACCGTGAGGTCACCGCCATCGATCTCCAGCCGGATCGGCGTGCCGTCGGGCGAGAACTTGGCGGCGTTCTCGATCAGGTTGCGGATCGCTCGCGACACTGCGTTGGGTCGAGCCTCGATCACCGCTCGTCGCACGACGACCAGATCGATGTCGCGGTCGGTGCGACGGGCCTGGCGCTCCACGATCGGGCCCGCGAGCTCTGCCAGCTCGACGGGTGCCGGGTCCTCGTCCTCGCGGACGTCGGTGGCGAGGTCGACCAGCTCGGCGACGAGGTCACCCAGCTCGTCGATCTCGGCGCCGATGTCGTCGACGATCGCCTCCCGCATGTCGTCGGGGATCTCGCGCCCGGAGCGCAGCACGTCCACATTCGTGCGGAGGCTGGCGAGCGGCGTGCGCAACTCGTGACTGGCGTCCATCACCAGCCGGCGTTGCTGGCGGCGCGACGTCGACAGCGCCTCGAGCATCGAGTTGAAGCTCGTCGCCAGCCGACCGACCTCGTCGCCGCCGGAACCATCGACCGGTTGGTCGAGGTCGCCGGTCGCGGCGACCGACTCGGCCGCGTCGGTCAGGCGACGGATCGGGGCCACCGCACTCCCCGCGATCCACCACGCGGCGCCGGCAGCGAGCACGATCGCCAGCAGCGAGATGACAATGATGCGGTCGCTGAGATCGTCGAGCGACTGGTCGATCTCGCCGAGCGGCCGCGCGATCTGCACGAACACGTCGCTCGCGCCGAGTGTGACGACCCGGGCGCGCTCGCCGGTGTCGGTCGTGCCGTCGGTGATGATCCCCTTCTCCCCCGTGGCCGGATAGTCGGCGAGGTCCAGGGTCGTGTCGAAGCCCGGGCCGAGTGAGATCACCACGTCGCCCCCGGCGCTGAGCACCTGGGTGAAGGTCTCGCGCGACGTCGCCTCCTCGAGGAAACTGCGGGGCCCGACCCGACCGAACCCGAACCCGGCACGGGGGTCCGGGCGCTCGTCGGCCGAACCGTCGACGTTGCGCAGGCCGGCGGCGTTGAACTCATCGGCGAAACCGGGCCCGCGCGTCAACTGTTCGAACCCTCGCGCGCGCTCGGCGAGCTCGAGGTCGACCTCCTCGACCAACTCGCCCTCGGCGGCGGCGTAGACCCGATTGCCGACCGCCGCCACCACCACGGTGACGACGACGGCGACGACGAGCGTGACGCGGAGGCGGAGACTCACGCGGGCTCGACGCGGGCGACGTAGCCCAGGCTCCGCACGGTGTGAAGCAGCCGACTCCGGCCGTCGGCTTCGAGCTTCTTGCGCAGGTAGCCCACGTACACGTCGAGCGTCTTGGAGTCGGTGTCGAGCCCGCCGTCCCAGACGGTGTCGTAGAGCTGATCACGGCTCAGCACGACCCCGGCGTTGCGCACCAGCACCTCGAGCAGATCGAACTCCGTCCGGGAGAAGTCGAGCGCCGCGCCGTCGCGGGACGCGCGCCGGCCGGCGAGATCGACGCGGAGGTCGCCGAGGGTCAAGACGTCGTCGCCCGTCTCGTCACCGCCGCGGAGCCGGGCGCGCAGGCGCGCCAGCAGTTCCTCCAGGGCGAACGGCTTGACCACATAGTCGTCGGCGCCGGCGTCGAGTCCCGCCACGCGGTCCTGGACCTCGTGGCGGGCGGTGAGCATCAACACGGGCGTCTCGTCGCCCCGTTCACGGATTCGGCGACAGACGCTCAGGCCGTCGGCGTTGGGCATCGAGACGTCGAGGAGGAGGAGATCCGCCGGCTGTTCGGCGTGCAGTTCGAGCGCCTTGGCGCCGTCGCCGGCCGTGATCACGTCGTAGCCCTCGAGGGTGAGGGCCCGCTCGAGGGACTCACGAACCCGGCGGTCGTCTTCGGCGATGAGGATCCTGCGCACGTTCTTACTTTCCCACGGGTTGGTGAGAGTTCCGTGAGATCCGACCCGGGTGAGCCGATCGACCCAACCCCCCACGACGCACTGATGTCGCCGCGGCGCGGGACGAACCTACAAGGCAGAAAGGACCGACCATGGCCACATGGACCACGCATCTGGGAACGGGGACCACCCCGCAACCGGTGCGGTCCGACGTTCGGGTCGGGATCGACGGCCGACCCGTGCCACGTCTGCGGGGGCGATTGCACCAGGGCGCCGTCATCCCGACCTCCCTCACCGGCGTGACCACCATGTGGCTCGTCGACGGCCTGGCCGCTCGGACGGCCGTCGGCGTCTTCACCGTCTCGATCGTCGCAATGCTGACCGCCAGCGCCGTGTACCACTGCCACCGCGACACCCCCGAGGGCCGCCTGGCCGCTCGCCGCGTCGACCACGGCACCATCCTCGTCGCGATCGCCGGCACCCAGACCGCCTTCTGGACGCTGGTCGGACCCGCGCCGGTCGTGCCCTGGATCGTCGCCGGGATCTGGACCGTCGCCGGTGCCGGATTCGTGCACAAGGTCCGGCATCTCTCGACCACCGACTCGACCGGCAACTGGCTCTTCGGCACCCTCGGATGGTCCGGTGCGGCCCTGGTCCCCTGGCTGTTCCTGGCCGGCTGGCCGGTGCTCGTCCTCGTGGTCACCGGTGGCGGGGCGTACTCGATCGGCGGCGTGCTGCTCTTTCGCCGCATCGGCAACCTGTGGCCCGGGGTCGTCGGCTACCACGAGGTCTGGCACGCCCTGACGATCCTCGGCTTCTGCTGTCACGGCGCCGCCATCGTGGTGCTCACCACCGCCTGAGCCGACCGATCCGCCCGCCCACGGTGAACAGCCCGTGAACGACTGCGATCCCACCCGCCACCGCGCCTAGGGTCGCCCACGTGCGCATTCTCGTGACCAATGACGACGGCATCGACTCGATCGGCCTCCACGTGCTCGCCCGGGCGATGCGACCCTTCGGCGAGGTCGTGATCGCCGCCCCCAACACCGAGTACTCCGGCTACGGCGCCGCACTCGGCACCCTGCACGCCATGAAGCCCGACGTCCGCCGCGAATCGGTCGACGGCATCGACGAGGCCTGGTCGATCAGCGCACCGCCCGCGCTGTGCGCGATGTTCGGGCGCCTCGGAGTGTTCGGCGACATCGACCTGGTGGTCTCGGGCATCAACCCGGGCGCGAACGTCGGCCGAGCCGTCTACCACTCGGGCACGGTCGGCGCCTGCCTCACCGCCCGCAACGGTGGCATCAGCGGGGTGGCGGTCTCCCAGTCGGTCGACGCGTTCGGCATCGAGGGTCAGGGCTGGGAGGAGGCGCTGGTGACCCAGAAGTGGGACGGCGCCGCCGAGGTGGCCGCGATCGCGGTCGGCGCCCTGGTCCAGGACATGCCCGACGAACCCCTCGTGCTCAACATCAACGTCCCGAACCGCCTCGCCGCGGACATGGAGGGATGGAAGCGCACCGACGTCGGGGAGGCGCCTCCTCGCGGACTCGCCAAGGCCAAGCTCGAGCCCAAGGCCGGCGCCCACGACACGTACCACGTCGAGATGGAGTGGGGCGATGCGATCCAGATCCCCGAGACCGAGGACGGCGGCGCGGTCATGGCCGGCTACGCCTCGATCACCTGGCTCGGGCGACTCGAAGGCCTCACCCCGCACCACCCCACGATGAAGGCGACCGAGGGCGCCCTCGACGACTACTACGCCTGAGGGCCACGTCGACGGGAGCAGCGTGCGACGACGCGCTCGCGCTGCTCAGCCCACCATGACCTGCACGATCGCGGCCTCGTGCTCACGAAGCAGCACGGCACCTGGCTCCTCGACCCGAAGCCGGCCCACGAACGACAACCCGCAGCCTCGCAGCGAAGTCCACGATCGAGAGATCCCGACCAGGCCCGGGCCGCCTGAGTGTCGGATCTGGGAAGCTAGGGAGTCATCGACGCCCTTGACCTTCCCTTGCCAACGTCGATTCGAACCCGACCATCGACGTGCACCAGCGCGGACACCGGGATATCTGTTCGCTGTCTCCCGTATGAGTACGACATGCGGATCGTGAAACGCTGTGAGTCCTTGAAGACGAGGCGCTCGCGGCTTGGCCGCGACGACAAGCCCGTTTCCGGGTCCGGGCTGTACACCCAGTACTCGCCACTATCCACGGCCTCACGGCAAAACAGCCGAAGCGACGCTCGATCGTCACTCTCCCGGTCGATCGACCTTCGAGCTTCCTGCTCCCCGGATACGGTCCAAAGTAGGCCCGCAACCCGCTCACCGGTGCTCGTCAGCCAGAGATCCGCCCTGCAACCCTGCGCCGTGCGCCGCTCGGCCCAGACTCCGCGCTCAATCCTGCGGTGAACCCTTCGGCCGAAGAGCTCCGACTCCTCAAGCCGCACACCAAGGAATACTGGCGGGTTCCAGATGCTCAGGTGGTTCGTGTAGATCCCAGCGCTACCGCCTCCTCCGCCACCAGATAGCACGAGCCTGGGGCGATCGATAAAGGCCCTGAGCCAAATGCCAAATAGCAAGAGGATCAGAGAGACACCCACCGCTATCGCTATCTCCACGCGGAATCCTCCGGTCGTCCTGAACAGAGGTTTGCACAAGCGATCGGCACTGACCCGCTCCTAGCCTGAGCCGGTCATGTTGACCGCTTCCAACATCGCCCGGTCCTACGGACCTCGCGACCTGTTCGCCGACGTCACCCTGCAGTTGTCCGCAGGGCGACGCATTGCGCTCGTGGGCGGCAACGGCACCGGCAAGACCTCGCTCATCGAGATCCTCGTCGGCGACGCCGACCCCGACGCCGGATCGATCACCCGACCCAAGGACATGACGCTCGGGTACCTCCCCCAGGATCTGGTCGACACCGCCACGGGCACGGTGCTCGAAGAAGTCCTCGCCGGCGCCGGAGAGATGGCCGAGCTCACCGAGCGACTCCACCGGCTCGAAGCCGCCATCTCCGACCCGGAAGCAACCGCCGACGCCGACGCCTACAACGAACTCCTCGCCGAGTACGGCGAGGTCCAGGGCCAGTACGAGGCGATGGGCGGCTACGCCCTCGAAGCCGATGCCCGCAAGGTGCTCGCCGGCCTCGGCTTTCGCGACACCGACGGCGACCGCCCGGTCCGCGAGCTCTCCGGCGGTTGGCGGATGCGGGTCGCCCTGGCCCGACTGCTGCTTGCCAAGCCCGACGTGTTGATCCTCGACGAGCCCACAAACCACCTCGACGTCGACTCCGTCGCCTGGCTCGAACAGCAGCTCGCCGCCTGGCCCGGCGCCCTGCTGTTCGTCAGCCACGACCGCGACTTCATCGACGCCGTCGCCGACCGGGTCGTCGAACTCGCCGAAGGCACGGCCCTCGAGTACGTCGGCGGCTTCGCCGAGTTCGTCGTCCAGCGCGAGGAACGGCTCCAACGCATCGAAGCAGCCGCCGCCCGCCAAGCCCGCGAAGTCGCCAAGGTCGAACAGTTCATCGATCGCTTCCGGTACAAGGCGACCAAGGCCCGCCAGGTCCAGAGCCGCATCAAGACCCTCGAGAAGCTCGAGCAGATCAAGGTGCCCGACCGCAAGGAACTCGTCGCCAAGTTCGCCTTCCCCGAACCGCCCCGGTCGTCGCGGGTCATCGCCGAGTTCAGCAACGCGACCGTCGGCTACGGCGACATCCCCGTCGTGCGCGACGTCAACCTCGCCGTCGAACGCGGCCAAACGGTGGCCCTGGTCGGCCCCAACGGAGCCGGCAAGACCACCCTGCTGAAGCTCATCCTCGGCGAGTTGACCGCCAGCGAGGGCACCGCTGCCCTCGGCAACAACGTCTCCATCGCCACCTTCCACCAGCACCAGGCCGACGAACTCGACCTCGACAAGACCGTCATCGCCGCGTTCTCCGGCGGCATCGACCCCGGCAAACGCAACCTCCGCACCATCCTCGGCAGCTTCGGCTTCCCCGGCGACGCCGCCGACCGCATGATCCGCGACCTCTCCGGCGGCGAACGCACCCGACTCGCCCTCGCCCGCACCATGATCGAACCGGTCAACCTCCTCGTCCTCGACGAGCCCACCAACCACCTCGACCTGCCGAGCTGCGACGTGCTCGAGGACGCCCTCACCGCCTACCCCGGCACCGTCCTCCTCGTCACCCACGACCGGCACCTGATCCGCAACGTGTCCGACGCGATCATCGACGTGCGCGACGGCACCGCCACCTGGCACGACGGTGTCCCCGAGTCGGTGCTGATCCCCGCCGACCCGTCGAAGGTCGCCGGCCTCGGCACCGGCCTCGCCGTCGGCGCCGGAGGCGCCAAGACCGGGTCGGCCGGTCACGGCGCCGAACCCTCCGAGCCCAAGGCCGCCAAACACGAGCGACGGGCGGAACGCAAGGCGTCGGCCGAAGCCCGCCAAAACACCAACGACCTCCGCAAGCGGGTCCAGAAGCTCGAACGCCAACTCGAAAAAGCCGAGGCGGAGGTCGCCGAACTCGAGCGTCAGCTCGCCGACCCCGACATTTACGACCGCCCCGAAGAGGTCCACCGACTCGCCACCCTGCACGACGAGACGAAGGCGACGGCCGTCGATCTCATGGCGCAATGGGAGCAGGCCGCCGAGCAGCTCGAAGGCTGAACCGGCCACGCACACCACCTCACCGCCGAGCGCGCCGCGCGCCCGCCCGACGCCCGACCCTCGGCCACGTCCGGCGGTCCCGCTGCGCCTGACCACGACTCGAACCCGCGAGGACGGGCCGGCCACCGGCCGGTCTAGCCTGACGCCATGCCTCAGGTCACCCTCGATTCCGGAATCACCCTCGAGTACGAGCGTCAGGGCAGCGGCGAACCGCTCCTCCTCGTGATGGGGCTCGCCGGCCAGCTCACCGACTGGCCCGTCGAGTTCGTCGACCGGCTGGTCGAGGCCGGCTTCGACGTCATCTCCTTCGACAACCGAGACAGCGGCCTCTCGACCATGACGGACTGGCAGCCGCCCTCTCGCCGCAAGGCGCTGATGTCGATGCTGCTGCGACGCCCGGTGAAAGACGTCGGCTACACGATCGACGACATGGCCGACGACGCCGCCGGCCTGCTCGACGCCCTCGGCATCGAGTCCGCCCACGTCGTGGGCATGTCGATGGGCGGCATGATCAGCCAGGCGCTGACGATCCGCCATCCCGACAAGGTCCGCACCCTCTGCTCGGTGATGTCGAACACCGGCGACCGCCGCCACGGCAACATCTCACCGAAGCTCGTCCGGGCCATGGGCATCCCCAAGGAGCCGAGCAAGGACCGCGCCGTCGAAGACGCCAAGAAGCTGTGGAGCCACATCTCCGGCGACCACTACGACGAGGCCGAGACCGAGCGACGCATGACGGCGAGCATCGCCCGCTCGTGGGCGCCACACGGCGTCATGCGCCAGACCGCAGCGATCGCCGGCAGCGCGGACCGCACCGACGACCTGCGCGGCGTCACCGTCCCGACACTCGTCATCCACGGCATCAAGGATCTGCTCGTGCTGCCGTCGGGCGGCATCGCCACCGCGGCCGCCGTCCCGGGCTCACGGCTGCTGATGTTCCCCGACATGGGCCACAACCTGCCCGAACCCCGTCAAGACGAGATGGTCGCTGCGATCGTCGCCAACACCCTGCGGGGATCCAGCCTCACCGTCGGCTGAGCGGGTCGCGTTCGGCCGGCCGCCGCGCCGCCATCACGCCCTCCGCACCGAACACCGCCAGCCCGGCCCAGATCACGACGTACCCGACGACCTGGCCACCCGACCACGACTCGTCGTAGGCGAGCACCCCGAGCAGGAACTGCAGCGTCGGGGTGATGTACTGCAACACCCCGATGAGCGACAGCTCGATCCGGCGCGCCGCCCACCCGAACAACAACAGCGGCGCCGCGGTCATCAGGCTCGCGCCGGCGACCCAGACCCACCCGCCGAGCCCGGACACGGTCGACACGCCCCCGCCGTCGATGGTGAGGACCCCGAGCGCGATCGCGGCGAGGGGCGCCATCGCCGCCACCTCGATGGTCAGCCCGTCCAACGACTCGACCGGCGCCGTCTTGCGGACCAGGCCGTACAACCCGAACGTGACGGCGAGGAACAACGAGATCCACGGCAGCGCTCCCAGATCGATCGACAAGATCGCGACGCCGACGCCGGCGAGACCGACCGCGAACCACTGCCCGCGGCGAAGGCGCTCGCCGAGCACCGTCACGCCCAGCACGACGCTGACCAACGGGTTGAGGAAGTAGCCGAGGCTCGCTTCCAACACCCGATCGCTGGTCACCGCCCAGATGAAACCGAGCCAGTTGCTCGCCAGCAGCAGCGACGATCCGACCATGGCCCGCCGCACCCGAGGGTCGGCGAGGCGGGATCGGACCTCGGCCCCGCGATCGCGGATCGACTGGACGATCACGAGCAGGGTGATCGTCGACAGGATCCGCAGCACCAGGATGTCGCCCGCCGATCCCTCGCCCAGCCGCCAGAAGATCGGCGAAAGTCCCCAGAGCACGTAGCCGACGAGGGCCACCACCACGCCGCGGTGCATCTCGGCACGCTACCGGCGCGACCGCTCTAGCTTGTCGGGATATGCCCCTCGCCCTCGCCGACCTCGTCGCCACCACCGACGCCGTCGGCGCGACGAGTGCCCGCAAGGAGAAGGTCGCACTGCTGGCCGACCTGCTGCGGCGATCCGACCCCGCCGAGACCGAGATCGCGGTGGGTCTCGTCTCGGGTGATCCGCGCCAGGGACGCATCGGTGTCGGCTGGGCGACCGTCGCCGGGCTCGAGGTCGAGCCGGCCGGCGACCCGAGCCACGACATCACCGACCTCGACGAGCTGCTGACCGCCGTGGCCACCACCCACGGCGCCGGCTCCAAGGCCCGCCGCGAAGCCCTCCTGCGGACCTTCCTCGAACGAGCCACCGCCGCCGAGATGGACTTCGTCCGGCGGCTGCTGGTCGGCGAGCTCCGACAGGGCGCCAACGCCGGCATCGCGACCGACGCGATCGCCAAGGCCAACGATGTCCCCGCAGCAGTGCTGCGGCGGGCCGTGATGCTGTCGGGCGATCTGCGGGTAGCGGCCCGAATCGCCGCCGCCGAGGGGCGGGCCGGGCTCGAGGCGGTCGGCCTCGAACTCGGGCGGCCCGTGCTGCCGATGCTCGCATCGACCAGCGAGAGTGTGGCCGATGCGGTCGCCGAGCTCGGACGCGTCGCGGTCGAGTGGAAGCTCGACGGGATCCGCATCCAGGTCCACAAGGCAGGCGACGAGGTCCGGGTCTGGACCCGAGGGCTCAACGAGATCACCGGCGGCGTCCCGCACGTCGTCGAGCGGGTCCGCCGCTTCCCGGTCGAGACGGCCGTGCTCGACGGTGAGGTGCTCGGGATCAACGAGGACGGCACCCCGGTCGCGTTCCAGGACACGGTCGCGAAGGAGTCCGACATCCGCCCCTACTTCTTCGATCTCCTCCACGCCGACGGCACCGATCTGCTCGACACGCCGCTCGAACAGCGCCGGGCGCGACTCGCCGAGATCGCCGGCGACGCGCACGTCCCCGGCGCGGTGGTCGACGATCTCGCCGACGCCGAGGCCGTCCAGCGAGCCGCCCTCGATCTCCACCACGAGGGGGTGATGGTCAAGGCGGCCGACTCGCCGTATCAGGCGGGTCGCCGCGGCAAGACCTGGCGCAAGGTCAAGCCGGTCCACACCCTCGACCTCGTTGTGCTGGCCGTCGAACACGGAAGCGGTCGCCGGCGGGGCTGGTTGAGCAACATCCATCTCGGAGCTCGAGATCTCGAGACCGGCGGCTTCGTGATGGTGGGCAAGACCTTCAAGGGCATGTCCGACGAGATGCTGCGGTGGCAGACCGACCGGTTCCGCGAGCTCGAGATCGAGGACGACGGCTGGGTCGTGCGACTGCGACCCGAGCAGGTCGTCGAAATCGCGCTCGACGGCATCCAACGGTCGACCCGCTACCCCGGCGGGGTCGCGCTGCGGTTCGCCCGGGTGGTTCGCTACCGCGACGACAAGGTCGTCGACGAGACCAACACGATCGACGACGTCCGTTCTGTCGGACGGGCGTGACACACTGGACTCCATGCCGTCCGAACTCGTCACCGCACCCACCGAGGAGATCGTCACCAACCCGGTGACCGACGACGGCGAACACGACCGCTTCGCCCACTATGTCCGCAAGGCCGACGCCACCCGGGCCACGGTGGAAGGGGTGCCGGTGCGGGCGCTGTGCGGCAAGGTCTGGGTTCCGAGCCGCGATCCGTCGAAGTATCCGGTCTGCCCGGAGTGCGCCAAGATCCGCGATCGCCTGCTCAACCGGGGCAACAACTAGCCACCGACCCGAGCAGCCGGCCACGCGACCGGGGCGACAACGAGCCGCCGACTCGAGCAACCGGCCACGCGATCGGTTGCGGGAATCCACAGGCGGCAGGGTTCAGTTCCGACGGCGCCTGCCGATGGGGACCCGTGGTGAAGCGCGTCCTGTCTCTCGTTGCCTGGCTGCTGGCCGTCGCGGCGTTGTTGTTGACCGCCGCGCCCGCGGCGATCGCCCAGGACGACCTTCCCGGACCGCCCGACGAGCCGCCCCTCGACGACGGATTCCAGCCCGGGGTGACCTACACCTATCCGCCGGAGTGGGATCCGGAGCTGAACGACGACGTGGTCCTCGCCGACCACCTGGCCGGGCCCGGCTTCGGCCTGGTCATGAACGTCACGACCCGAGACGTCTATGACCCGGTCATCGGGGAGATGGTCCGCGGGGCCGACGGCGCGATCGTGAACTACGCCACGGGCGAGGTGATCCAGGTCATCCCCGAACTCGCCAATCCGCCGCTTCCCGGCGAGTCGCCCTTCGCTCCGGTCGACGGCGAGCCCGTGCCGGTCGAGCCGGTCGACGAAGCGAACGTCGCCGAACCGGTCGACGAACCCGTCGAGGAGCCGACGGCCGAAGCCGGACCCGCGGGACCAGGCGACGGACCGCGGATCTCGGAGTTCGAGGACGCCGACGACGTGCTCGCCTTCTACCGGACCGGCTTCACGGCCGAGGATCTGGCGCCGTATGCGGTCGGTCTCGACGATCTCCCGATCGACGCCCTCGACGACACGTTCCAGTTCCTCGCCTACGAGATCGCCCTGCTCTTCGAAGCAGGCGCCTTCGCTCGCGAGACACCCTGGTTCGACACGTTCGCCGAACTCCACAGCCAGTTCGACTTCGACGACGCCCCGGCCGACGCCCTGATCTCGACCTTCACCGCGGTGGATCTCGACTTCGAGCGCCGCTCACTGCTGTACCGCGACGCCATCGACCCGGTCGAGGAGTGGTCGGTCGACTGGGCGATCGCCGAGCTCGACGGCGACTTCTACGACATGCTGGTCCGTCGCGAACGCGGGTTCCTCGTCGGCTTCGAGTACGCCGCCGCCCTGCTGCGGGTGATGGCGGCCGGACCCGAGATCGAGCTGGTCTCCAACGGCGCCGCCGAGAACGTGCAGCTCCAGGCGGCCTTGGGTGCGACGGTGGAGGCCCTGGAGCTCCAGCAAGACATCAACGAATTGCTGCGAGCCGACAACGACGAGCTGCGCGAGCTGCTCGCGGACCTGACCGCACCATCGGTCACGACGGCGCTGGCGGTGCTCGACGGCCCGCCGGCGGCCGAGACGCCCCCAACCGCATCCGACGATCGCACGCTGATCTACGCCGCGGGCGGTGGTGCGGCCGTCCTGCTCGTCCTCGCCTTCCTCCTCCTGCGCCGAGGACGTCGCCGCGCACGCACCGAGGGAACCGACGTGCGGGACGAAGCGATGGCCACCAACCAGCTCCTCGCCGGTGCCAAGAACGACGACGAGATCGTCGGCATCCTGGAGCGGGCCGGTCGCCTCCAGGTCAAGGCGCCGCTCGTGCTCTTCCACGCCGTGCCCGACGGGCTCCGCCGAGCGGGCGCATCGGAGATCATCGTCGGTTCGGACCTGCAGCGGGTGGTCTCCACCGGCCAGCAGGCCAAGACCACGCTGCACGACGACCCGGCCTTCCCAGGGCGGGACCAGGCCGTGCTGGCGCTCCCGGTCATCCACGGCGGCACCGTCCAGGCCGTGCTCGCCGCCCATCGGGATCCGTCGGAACCGCTCGGCGACACCGAACGGGCCGCCATGGAACCGATCGCCCCCGCCTTGGGTGGCGCGCTGGAACGCAGCGCCGAGCTGGGCACGATGTCGAAGCTCGCGATGGTCGACGGGCTGACGTCGCTCGGCAACCGACGCCGCCTCGACGGCGATCTCGAGACCACGCTCGCAACCGCGGTCGCCGGCGACGAGCTGCTCGGGTTCGCGATGATCGACGTCGACCACTTCAAGACCTACAACGACACCCACGGCCACACCGCGGGCGACGAGGTGCTGCGCCGGGTCGCGGCGACGATCGCCCGGTCGGTGCGCGAGAGCGATGTCGTGTACCGCTACGGCGGCGAGGAGTTCTCGATGCTGCTCCCGGGTGCGACCCCCGACGAGGTCGCAGCGGTGGCGGAACGGGTCCGCAGCTCGGTCGAGGCCGAGGAGTTCCTCGGCGAGGAGCTGCAGCCCGGCGGTCGCCTGACCGTGTCGATCGGGGTCGCCACCCTCGCGACCGGCACGAGCGAGGACATCCGTGAGCGGGCCGACAGCGCCCTCTACCGGGCCAAGGAGAACGGCCGGAACCAGGTCGCCTACGCCTGAGCGCCCCCTCGCACGCGACGAAGCGTGCGATCGGCGTGAGGTGGTGCGAGACTTCGGGCGAGGCCCTCGCCACGGGAGGGCCAGCGCCGAAGGAGCACGCCCGTGAAGGTCGCCGTCGTCTACGAATCCCGCACCGGCAACACCGCCGAACTCGCCGATCTGATCGGCGCGGCCGTCCAGGAACTCGGTCACGAGGTCGGGGTGTTCAACACCTCGAAGCTCAACCTCGACTACCTGACCGACGTCGACATGGTCTTCCTCGGCACGTGGACCGACGGGGTGATCATCGCCGGTCATCGCCCCGGCGACGCCGGCAAGCTGCTCGACATGCCGGGCATCTGGGGCAAGCCGACCGCGGGCTTCGTGACCTACGCCCTGCACGCCGGCAATGTCGTCGACAA
Organism: Actinomycetota bacterium; assembly: GCA_039193795.1. GTDB lineage: Bacteria > Actinomycetota > Acidimicrobiia > Acidimicrobiales > Aldehydirespiratoraceae > UBA11606. Next base: position 17,422 of record JBCCWI010000001.1, read on the forward strand.
GGTCGGCGACGTCGTCACCCTGCTCGGTGGCGACTGGCTCGGCGGCCGGGCCTTCCGGCGCGACAAGAAGACCGAGGGTCTGGCCCACTACGTGATCGCCGCCCTCGACGCCGCCGAGGAACGCCTCGGCGTGAGCGGCTGAGCGGGCCCGCCCCGCTGAACATGGTCCAGCAGACGGACGACGTTTCGGAATCATGACGATCGGGAACCAAGCCCCCAATCCAGGCGTCATGTGGGGGAACCTTTCACCCGAGGACTCCCCCATGCGTTCGCACATCCAAGGCCTCTTCGTGCTCCTGGGCGTGGCCATCGCCGTGTTGGTGCTGGCCCGGATCGCCGCGCCCGTGCTCGGCGACGCGTTCGGGGAGGACGGGGCGATCGTCGCCGAGAGCAGCGATGCCGACGACATCGTCGACCTCGCGTCCGGCGAGACCGCGGTGGTCGTGCCGCTCACCGGGGACGAGGTCGCCCGCCTCCAGGGCAGCCTGGTCGACCTGGGCTTCGACCCCGGCCCGGTCGACGGCATCCTCGGCAACGGCACCCGCGCCGCCATCGACGAGGCGATCGTGCAGTACCAACTCGACACCGCCGCGAGCGACCGCGACGTGCTCGAGTACGTGACGTCGCTGCTCGACGCCCTCGCCGCGGCCGACGCCGCCGACGACCCGACCAACGATCTCTCGGTCGAGTCACAGGGCGAGACCGGCGCCACCGCCGACGGCTGAACCGTCGACCGAGGTCGAACGAGCGCCCGACGCTGCGAACGGGCCGTCGAGGGGGTCGAACGGCATCCTCCGAAAGGGGGAGGACGCGCAACCGGGGGCAATGGTACGGTTGGGTTCGTTCCGGAGGAGAGATGGCGCAGGTAGCGATCCCGAAACCTGAGCGTTCCCCCACCCAGCACACAACCAGATGGCGGTCGCGGTACGGATGGCCGCTCGGGCGTGAGCTCACGCTGTTGTTGGGGGGACTCGTGGCCTACCGGATGGTCCGCGTCCTGGTGAAGGACGAGATCGACGTCGCCTACGAGAACAGCCAGCGCGTCATCGACATCGAGCGGACCCTCGGCATCTTCAACGAGGTCGACCTCCAGGCCAACATCTTGACCAGCGACGCCTCGATCTGGTTCCTCAACCGCTACTACTTCTTCGCCCACTTCGCCGGCACGTTCGTGTGGGTCGTGTGGATGTACGTGCGCCACTACGAGCACTACGGGCGGGTCCGGCGGGTGCTCTTCGGCACCACCTTCGCCGCCCTGGCCATCCACGTCGCGTTCCCGCTCGCCCCACCGCGCTGGTTCCCGGACATGGGCTTCGTCGACACATTGCAGACGTACGGGCCCAAGATCTACGACGCCGATGCGATCTCCAACACCGCGAACCAGATCGCCGCCATGCCGTCCCTGCACGTCGGATGGGCGCTGATCGGCGCCTGGGCGATCATCAAGGCCAGCACCAGCCGCTGGCGCTGGATCGCCGCGATCCACCCGGCGGTCATGACCGCGGCGGTCGTGCTCACCGCCAACCACTGGTGGCTCGACGCGATCATCGCCGCTCTGCTCGTCGCCACCGTGTGGGCAGCCGATGCGCCGATCCAACGCTGGCTGGAGCGCCGCAAGGTACGGCGGGAACCCGAGCCCGAGATCGATCTCACGACCGAGGCGCTGGACGAACCCGTCCTCACCGGGTGACCGCGACCCACATCCCGGGCGACGCGCCGGCGATCTCGACCTCGATCCGCACCGCCGACGGGCTCGACCTGCGCTTCGCCATGCTGTGGTCCAAGACGATCAAGCGGCGCGGCGGGGTCCACTGGTGGCCGACCGCCACACCGCAGGGACCCGCCCTCGTCGCGTTCCGACCGACCGCGACCGACCTGCGGGTCGACGCCTGGGGGGCGGGGAGCGGATGGGCGGTCGACCAGATGCCTGCGCTGATCGGGCTGCGCGACACGACCGTCGACGAGTTCCGGCCCCACCATCCGGTCCTGCGGGGCCTCGCCGACCGATTCGGGAGCTTCCGGGTCGGCGCGACCGGGCGGTGGTACGAGGCGGTCGTGACGACGGCGATCGGCCAACGCGTCGTCACCGCCGACGCCGGTCAGAGCCGCCAGCGCCTGGCCCGGCATCACGGCGACACGTCGCTCGGCGGACCGATGGGCATCCTGCCCGACCCCGAGACGCTGCTCACCCTGCGCGACCACGACTTCCACCGGGCCGGCATCGAGCTCAGCCGGACGCGGGTCCTGCGGGTCGCGGCCCGGTACGCCGACCGCCTCGAACGGCTGGCGGACGTGCCAGGGGCGGACGCCGTCGCCTGGATGCAACGGCTGCCGGGGATCGGCCCGTGGACCGCCGGCATCACGTCCGCGATCGCCGGCGGTGATCCCGATGCGGTTCCGGTCGGGGATCTGCACGTGCCGGGCATGGTCACCTACGCCTTCACGGGGGAGGTGGGCGACGACGACCGCATGCTGGAGGTGCTCGAGCCGTTCGCCGGGCACCGGGGTCGGGTGGTGCGCATGGTGAAGATGGGTGGGGCCGGGCCACCGAAGCACCGGCCGCGGCCCTTCCGCACCGACATCAGCCGGTTCTGATCGTGCGCCGTCGCGGGCCGGAGCGCTCCGGCGGCTGTCAGCGACGGCCGGTCGTGGCCGCCCGTTTGGCGGCTCGGGCCTCGCGATACGCGACGGTCTTCTCGATGTAGCCGATCGCCTCGGGGGTCTTGCAGTTGGTCTCACCATGGTCGACGGTCACGGGGCCGATGCGTTTCGCGGTGGCGACCGCTCGACGACGCAGACCGGGGCTCCGCAGGCCGATGGTGATGAGCGCCTGGTTCATCTCGTGACGGACCCGATTGGGGCGATCGTGGATCTCGGCCTCGATCTGACCCAGCAGACCCTCGAGTTCGGCGGTGGTCCAGATGTCGTCCTCGGCGGTGTTGGCGACCACACCCCAGCCGGCGGAGGCGATCCACTCCGAACGGCGGTCACGCCACCGATCGCTGCGGCTCCGGGCGTGCGATGAGCGGGCGACGACCGCGGCGACGGCTTCGGCGGTGATGTAGCAGTCGATCGCCTTCGCCCAGCCGTCGGCGTCGGCGACGCGGAACCGGGCCGGGTCGACGATCTTGGCGGCGAGCTGGCGGGCATCGTGGTTGCCGGTGGCGAAGAGCTCGAGGCCGAGCTCGTGATCGGCCCGGTACGGCTTGGCCAGACGGTCGAGGTCGGCGTAGCTCACACCGAACATCGGCTCGCCGGCGCCGTGCCGGGCGTAGACCGTGCGGTTCTGCGCCGTCCCGGCCGCCTCGAGTGCGGCCATCGCCTCGTCGAGGCGCGTCGTCATCCGCGGCGCCCGCCAGGCGATCCACTCGAGCGCAGGACGAGCAGCACGATCACGGCACCGACCACCGAGCCGATCCATCCCGCGCCGGAGATGTCGAACCCGTCGCCGGCGAGGACCGACGCGAGGGTGCCGCCGACGAAGGAACCGGCGATGCCGAGCAGGATCGTGCCCAGACAGCCGTAGCGACGGCCGGTGGGGACGAGCATGCGGGCGATGAGGCCGACGATCAGCCCCGGAACGATGAGACCCAAGATGGACATGGGTCGAGTCTGACAGACGGGCGGGGCGGTTTCGACGGCGCCGTCGCGACCGTCGTTTCGACGCCGGGTGGCGCCAGCGTGTACCCAACGGGGGTGACCGAAGCCGCCGCCCCCCTGCCCACCCGGCGGCCGTCGTGGCGGACGTTCGCCGCCGTGGGTGCGGCGATGGTGCTGACCGCGCTCAACTTCTCGATCAGCTTCGTCGCGTTCGGCGAGATCGCGTCGACCTTCGACGCCGCCGGGACCACGGTCTCCTGGGCGCTGACCGCCTTCTCGATCACGATCGGCGCGTTGACCGTCCCCGGCGGTTGGGCCGCCGACCGGTACGGACGGGCGCAGGTGTTCGTCACCGGGCTCGCGATCTTCGTCATCGGGTCGGGGCTGGTCGCCGTCGCCCCCACCGTCGAAACCCTGATCGCCGCTCGGGTCGTGCAGGCCGCCGGCGTCGCGGTGCAGAGCCCGGCGATGTTGGCGCTGATGCTCGATGCGTTCGGGCCGAGCCGGCGGGCGACCGCGGTCGGCCTGACCGGCGGCCTCGGCGGCATCGCGGCCGCAGCCGGCCCGGCGGTCGGCGGTGCCCTGGTGGAGTCGGTCGGCTGGCGCTGGACCTTCGCCGCGAACGTCCCGATCGGCATCGTGGTCTTCGTCGTCTTGCTGCGCACGCTGCGCTTCGAGTCGTCGAGCGATCAGCGGGCGGTCCCGGATCTCGTCGGCGCCGCCCTGCTGGTCGGCGCGGTCGCCGGCTTCATCCTCGGCATCGTCCAGAGCGACGACTGGGGGTTCGGCGACGGGCGAACCCTCGGCGCCGTCGCCGGTGCGTTCGTGCTCGGCGTGTGGCTGATCCGCCGCAGCGCCGCCCATCCCAGCCCGATCCTCGACCTCGGGCTCTTCTCGGTGCGGTCGTTCCGGGCCGGCGCCGTACTCCAGCTGCTGGTCGCCGGCAGCTTCGGCGGCGTCTTCTTGACCCAGTTGCAGTTCCTGACCGACGGCTGGGACTACACCCTGCTCGAAGCCGGCCTCGTGATCGCGGCGATCCCGGCGATCGCCGGTCCCCTCACGGTCGTCAGCGGTCGTCTCGCGGATCGCCACGGCCACCGCACGGTGATCGTGCCCGGGATGGTGTGCATGATCGCGGCCGGGCTCCTGCTGGCGACGACGGTGTCCGCCGATCGGTCGCTGTGGACCGTCTGGATCCCGGTGAACGTGCTCTACAGCCTGGGCGTCGGACTGGCGCACGCCGCCTGCCAGGCGGTGGCCGTGAGCGAGGTCGCCGAGACCAAGCTCGGAATCGGGGCGGCGATGAGCCGGATCAGTCAGGAGATCGGCAATGCGGTGACGGCTGCGGCGGCGATCACGCTGATCGAGCGGGCCGCCAACCCGGTCAACGGGCTGCGGTGGACCATGGTGTTGCTGATCGGCTTCACGGTCGCGGCGCTGCCGATCGCCTGGCGGCTGCCGCGTCGTGGGGCTGTCACTCCCGTGCCGTAGGTTCTGAAACGTGATCGCTTGTGGGCACTGCGGTGGCCGCCACGCAACCGTGGCCGAGGTTCGGGGGTGCTCGGGCGCGCCTGCGGATGCGCCGCGCTCGCTCGACGAGCCCCGATTCGACGAAGCGGCCAACCCTGCGAGCCCCGAGCCGACGTCGGTGGCGCTCGCGCCGGACTGGGATCGCCTGGCCGGTCCCGATGCCCTCGGCCGCAACCTGCTGATCGCCCCGGACGGGCCGGTGCCCCCGCCGTGGGCCGACGCGCCCCGCATCAGGATCGTCGACGAGGGCGACCCCGCGATCCTCGCCGAGCTCCGTCACCAGCGACTGAGGCGCAACCGAGTGGTGATCGAGCTCGCATCCCCGCTCCCGCCGCCGGATCCGGCCCTCGACATCTCGTACTGGCACCTCGCCCCGGACACCGACCTTCCCGGAGAGGCGATGCGCCACCTCGTGCTCGCCCACGCGGTCGATGCTCGATCACCGTCCGCCCCGTCGATGGCGACCGTCGATCTGGCGGTTGCAGCCGGCGCCACCGTCGCGAGCGACGGTCTCGGCGACGTCGTCGGCCCCGACGGCCCGCTGTGGTGCGACGGCGGCCCACTCGACTGGGTCGAGACCGACGACGGCGTCCCGGTCGTGGCGATGGCCAACCTCCGCGTCGGCTCGTTGCGCCCGGTGCAGGCGAGCGCGCCGAGCGCCGAACTCGCTCCGGATCAGCTCGCGGCGGTCGCCCACGGCGGTGCCGGCGCTCGAATCATCGCGCCGGCCGGCTCCGGCAAGACGCGGGTCCTCACCGAACGGGCCCGGCACCTGATCCGCGATCGCGGGATCGACCCGCGATCGATCTGTCTCCTCGCCTTCAACGTCCGGGCCCGGGCCGAGATGCAGGAGCGCACCACCGATCTGCCGGGCCTGGAGATCCGCACCCTCAACAGCCTCGCGTTGGCCATCGCCGCCGGCCGGGCGCCGTTCGTACGGCCGGCCGTGCCGCTCGGCACCGAGGTCATCGACGAGCACCGCGTCCGCCGGCTCCTCGACGGGCTCGTGAGCGGTCGGCGCCAGGCGATGGCCGATCCGATGGCGGTCTACCTCGAAGCCCTCACCGCGACCCGCCTCGGCCTGCGAGCGCCCGACGTGGTCGAGCGGGAGTTCGCGGGCGACGTTCGGGAGTTCCCGGCCGTGGTGGCGGGCTATCGGGAGGCGCTGCGGCGCCACGGTCTGCTCGACTTCGACGAGCAGATCCTCTCGGCGATCGAGGTGCTGTGCGTCGACCCGGTCGCACGGCAGGCGGCGCGGCGGGCCTGCCAGATCGTGCTGGTCGACGAGTTCCAGGATCTCACCCCCGCGCACGTGCTGCTCGTCCGACTCCTCGCCGGGCCCGACGCCGCGGTGTTCGGCGTGGGCGACGACGACCAGACGATCTACGGCTACGCCGGTGCGTCGCCGGCCTGGCTGCTCGACTTCGCCGATCTGTTCCCGGGGGCGGGTGCCCACGACCTGACGATCAACTACCGCTGCGCCCCGGCGGTCGTCGACGGTGCCCGCACCCTGCTCGGCCACAACCGACGACGCATCGACAAGACGATCCTGCCCCGACCGGAGCGGTCCGCGGACCCCGAAGCGCTGACCGTCACCGACGCCGCCGACCCGAGCGCGGCGACGGTCGCCGCGGTTCTGGCCCTCACCGACGGTGGTGTGCGACCCCGCGACATCGCGGTTCTCACCCGGGTCAACGCGACCCTCCTCGGCCCGATGCTCGGGCTCGACGCCGCCGGCGTGCCCACGACGGCCCCGATCGATCCCCGATTCCTCGAGCGCACCGGCGTCGCTGGGGTGCTCGCCTGGCTCCGCCTCGCGACGGCGCCGGCGAAACGCCTCCCGGGCCGCGACCTCGAGACCGCCATCCGCCGGCCACCGCGAGGGCTTCGAGCGCGGCTGTGTGAGTGGGTCGGCGAGAAGCGGTCGATTCCGGAGCTGCTCGAGCTCGCAGGGCGACTCAACGAGGCGCGTGACCAGACCAAGGTCGCCGACTTCGCCACCGATCTGGCCCGGCTGCGAGATCTCGCCGACGACCCCGACACCGACACCGCGACCCTGCTGGTCGCCATCCGCGACGAGATCGGACTCGGCGCCGCACTCGACAACCGACTCGACGCAAGCCGACGGTCCGTCGACCGGTCCGCCCACGGCGACGACCTCGCCGCCCTCCTCGCGGTCGCGTCGCTCGAGCCCGACCCGGAGCGATTCCCGGCGTGGCTGGCCGAGCGACTGCAGGCCGGCACCACCGATCCCGACGGTGTGCAGCTGTCGACGATCCACCGGGTGAAGGGCCGCGAGTGGCCCCACGTGGTCGTGCACGACGTCACCGCCGGCCTCTTCCCCCACCGGCTGGCCGCCGACCTGGAGGAGGAGCGTCGCGTGTTCCACGTCGCGATCACCCGCTCGTCGCAACGCACGGTCGTCGTCGCGGGTCGACCGGCGTCGCCGTTCGTCGCGCAACTCCACACCGAGCACGACCCCGACGCGCCCGAACCCGAGCCGCCCCGACGCCCTCGCGAGGCCAAGCCGCCGCCGGTCGACAGTCCGCTGCGCGAGCGCCTGCGGGCATGGCGCTCCGAGACGGCGAGGGACGCCGGCGTCCCCGCCTACGTGATCTTCAACGACGCGACGCTCGATCACCTGGTCGCCGACCGACCCCCCGACGAGACGGCCCTGCTCGACATCACCGGGATCGGCCCGGTCAAGGTCGAGCGCCACGGGGCGGACATCCTCGAGATCATCGCCGCGGTCGACGACGGCTGACGGCGAGGGCTGCGCACGCGTCACTTCGGTTCGGTACGGTCGCCGCCATGTGCCGCAACATCACGACCCTACGGGGCCTCGAGCCGGCGGCCACCGCCGAGGAGATCGAGGCTGCCGCCCGTCAGTACTGCCGCAAGGTCAGCGGCGTGCAGAAGACGTCGGCCCGCACCGAAGCCGCGTTCGAGCGCACGGTCGCCGTGATCGCCGCGGCGACCGAAGCGCTGCTCGCCGAGCTCCCGCCCCGCCAGGTGCCACCCAAGACCGAGCCACCGTTGCGACGGATCGCAGCGAGGGGATCGACATGAAGGCACCCGACCTCGACCCCGCACTCGACCCGGCGGTGGCGGCGATCGTTCCCGACCTCGATCCGACGGTGATCGCCCTGCTCCGCGAGACCGGGCTCACCGGACCCGTCGAACTCAGCGATGCCGTCGAGCGCACCGACCACACGATCTCGAGCGACCCACACGTGGTGGTTCGGGTCCACCGCCCGGTCGACACGAGCGGGCCGCTCCCCGCGCTGTACTCGATCCACGGGGGCGGCTACGTCGTCGGCAGCCACGACATGGACGACGCGATGTTCGATCGGCTCTGCCCCGACCTCGGCATCGTCGGTGTGTCGGTCGAGTACCGGCTCGCTCCGGAGCACCCGTATCCCGCCGCCATCGACGACTGTGAGGCGGGCCTGCGGTGGACGTTCGACCACGCCGACGAGCTCGGAATCGATCCCGACCGGATCGGGATCACCGGGGTGAGCGCCGGCGGTGGCCTGTGCGCCGCCCTCGGCCTGCGAGCCCGCGACGCCGGACTGCCCGTCCGGTTCCAGCTGCTCGACTGCCCGATGCTCGACGACCGCATGACCTCGCCGTCGTCGCAGCTCGACGGGCTCGCGGTGTGGTCACGCCCGTCGAACATCGTCGGGTGGTCGGCGTATCTGGGTGAACTCACCGGCGGCGACGTCCCGGCCGACGCTGCGCCGGCCCGAGCTACCGACCTCACCGGCCTCCCACCGAGCTATGTATGCGTGGGCGGATCCGACGGGTTCCGCGACGAGGACATCGAGTTCGCCCAGCGCCTGATGGCGGCCGGGGTCGACACCGAGCTCCACGTCTACCCCAACGTCCCCCACGGGGTCCGGCTGTGGGTCGGCACCGAACCGGCGAGACGCTACGGCGCCGATCAGGGCGACTGGCTCGCCCGCCAGTTCGCTCGCATCGCCGCCGACTGAACCGCAACGGATCGCCGCTCACCGGCGTCCTCGACCGTCGCGTCGCCCCGCCCGGGTCTGGCGCCGGACCGATCAGTGCATGTCGCGAGCGTTGACGGTGCGTTGGCTCACCTCGACGAGCTCGCCGCGGCGGATCTCGTAGGACACGACCCGCTCGACACTGTGCTGGCCGGCGCGGGCCCGACCGGTGACGACATCGAGCTCCATGCCCTCGATCACCGGCAGGAGCGCCACCGCCTTGAAGCCCTCGTCACGACCGGGGTGCGACTGCTTCTCCTCTCGGATCAGCTCGTGACTGTCCCAGATCCAGACGTCGTCGACACTCACGAACCGGCAACGATGCGAGCTGCGGTTCTTGGCGACGATCGACCCGGGACACACGATCACGTCGCCGCTCACCCAGGGTCCCGAACCGAGTCCGTCCCGCCCGAACGCCTGCTCGAAGGCCTCGTCGATGATGGCGTCGTGGTCGCCCGACCGACGGGCCCGATCGCGGACCTCGTCGCGGATGGCGGCGGCCAGATGACGCAACGTGTCGTCGGGCAGCGCCGACGCCAGGTCCGGCGCGGCGGCGATCTCGGCCGCGAGGCGTTCGGCGGCGGCGGTGAGCACGTCATCGGTCATTGCTGACATCATGCCTGCCATGAACGACGCTGCCCCCGCCCCCGTTCTCGCCGACGACTACCGCGAGGCCCGGCGTCGTTTCCGCGACGCCGCCGACGACGCCGGCGCATCCCGGCGGGCGTTCACCAACGCCGGCCATCTGGGCCGCGACGGCGAGGAACTGACGCTCGACGTCGCCACCCTCGGCCCGGCCGACGCCGACCATCGGGTCCTGGTCGTGTCGGGCACCCACGGGGTCGAGGGGTACTGCGGGTCGGCGCTACAGACCCACTGGTTGACCCACCACCACGCATCGCGCCCCGACGATGTCCGGGTCGTGATGGCCCACGCCCTCAATCCGTACGGGTTCTCCTGGGTCCGACGCGTCAACGAGGACAACATCGACCTCAACCGCAACTTCATCGACTTCGCCGAGCCGCTTCCCCACAACCACGCGTACGACGAGATCGCCGACGCACTGGTCCCCGAACACTGGGACGACGAGACCCAGGCGACGGCGCTGGCCGAGCTGTTCGCCTACATCGACCGGGTCGGCATGGAACAGATGCAGGCCGCGGTCTCGGGCGGGCAGTACGCCCACGGCACCGGGCTGTTCTACGGCGGCGTGGCGCCCTCGTGGAGCCGTCGTCAGCTCGAGTCGCTCTGGGCCGAGGAGCTGGTGGGTGCCGCGACGGTCGCCGTGCTCGACCTCCACACCGGGCTCGGCCCCTGGGCCCACGGCGAACTCATCAACCACGAGCGCGCGGGAAGCGTCGGCTACCAGCGGGCGACCGATCGCTGGGGCGAGGTCCGCTCGATGCTCGACGGCGAGTCGGTGTCGGCCGCGCTCACCGGCGACTGGCTCGGCGCGATCCAGGGCTGGGCGGGCCCGACCGACGTCGACGCAGTCGCGATCGAATACGGCACGGTCGAGGTGATCACCGTGCTCGAATCGCTGCGGGCCGACGCCTGGATGCACGGCCGAGGTGACCCGACCGGTCCCGACGCCGCGACCACCCGCCGCCAGGTCTGGAACGCCTTTCTCGACGACGATCCGGCGTGGATCGCCACCTGCAACGAGCAGTTCGAACGCCACATGGCCGCGGCGCTGCGCTGAACCACTCGACACGAACACTTGTTCGCAGTAGCCTGCGCCGGGTATGGGTGCGGCGTCGATCCTCCACGCGGACCTCGATGCGTTCTACGCCTCGGTCGAACAGCGCGACGACCCGCGCCTGCGAGGTCGACCCGTCATCGTCGGCGAGGGCGTGGTCATGGCCGCCAGCTACGAGGCCCGGGCCTGCGGTGTGCGCTCGGCGATGAACGGACGCCAGGCGCGCGAGCTGTGCCCCCATGCCGTGGTGGTCGCGCCCCGCATGGAGGCCTACAGCGAAGCCAGCGACCAGGTCTTCGAGCTGTTCCGCGACATCACCCCGTTCGTCGAACCGATCTCGGTCGACGAGGCGTTCCTCGACGTGGGCGGCGCCACCCATCTGTTCGGCCCGCCGAGCGAGATCGCCGCCCGGCTCCGCACCCGGACCCTCGTCGATGTCGGCCTGCCGCTCTCGGTGGGCGTCGCCCGCACCAAGTTCCTCGCCAAGGTGGCGAGCGGTCAGGCCAAACCCGACGGGTTGTGCGTCGTCGAGCACGACCGGGAGATCTCGTTCCTGCACCCGCTGCCGGTCGGCGTGCTGTGGGGCGTGGGCCCCGTCACCGCAGCCAAGCTCAACGACCACGGCATCGAGACCGTCGGCGACCTCGCGGCCAGCGGACGCGCCGAGCTGCAATCGATGCTCGGCCCGAGCGCCGGACGGCACCTGCGCGCCCTCGCCCACAACCACGACCCCCGACCCGTCGACAATGCCCGACGCGACCGCTCGATGGGCGCCCAGCGAGCGCTCGGCACCCGGGTCCGCACCCGCGACGAGCTCCGCACGATCCTGACCGGCCTCGCCGAGAAGGTCGCGGCCCGGCTGCGCCGAGCCGACCGGGTGTGTCGGACGGTCACCGTGCGCTACCGAAGCGCGGAGATGAAGGCCGAGAGTCGATCCCGCACCCTGCTCGAACCGACCGCGAGCACCGAGACCCTCACCGACGTCGCCGACGCCCTACTCCTCGCCCTGGTCGACGGGCCCCACGGCCCCGGGAGCCGATTGGGCCGGGTCGGGTGCTCGCTGGTCGGCATCACCTACAGCGGGCTCGGGCGCTCCGACGCGGTCCAGTTGGCGCTGCGGTTCCCCGAACAGGGCCGGCCCACCGACCGACTCGACGACGCCATCGACTCGATCCGCGATCGGTGGGGCGGGTCGGCGATGGCGCGTGCATCGCTGCTCGGCGATCGGGGCGGCCTGCCGGTACTCCAGCGGCCGACCGCGCTCGACGCCGCCCCGCGATCGCCCGCCGGCACCGGATCACCGTCGCAGGAGCGGGCGTCGGCCGGCGCAGGCGAGCGCTAGTCGAAGAGGTAGTCGAGCGAGCCGTCGGCCAGTCCCGAACGGGCGGCGTCGAGTTCGGCGCGCGTGAATGCGCCGGCCGCCAACGCCGCCGAGGGATCTTCGCCGGAGTGCAGGAGCACCGCCGCGTTGATCACGCCCTCGGGGTTGAGGCTGGGATCGTCGAGCACCGACGGCGCCTCGGGGGCGGTCGACGATGTCGACGCCTCGATGACCGATCGGGCCGCCGACCGGTCGAGATCGACGGGCTCGGCTTGCGGCTCGGCCGACGAACACCCGGCGGCGACCACGATGCACGCGAGCGCAGACGCGACGGCGGTCCGACGACGGCGGTGGCGTCCCGATCCCATGTGATCCGATCGGCGTCACGGAGCGTGGTCGTGAGCGAACGACGGCGCGATGGGCCGAACGGCCCATGGGTGATAGACCACGACCATGGACCTCTCCCCCACCCTCGACTGGGCGTCGAACCGCAAGCACGGCGTGCTGATCACCCTGCGCAAGGACGGCCGGGCGCAGTCCTCCGACGTCGTCTACGCGGTCATCGATGGCCAGATCTGTGTCTCGCTCACCGACGACCGGGCCAAGACCCGCAACATGCGCCGCGACGGCCGGGTCGTGTTCCACATCACCGATCCCGCATCATGGTCGTACGCGTCGATCGACGCCACCGTCGACCTGATGCCGGTCACCACCGATCCCGCCGACGCCACCGCAGAGGCGCTGGTGGCCGTGTACCGCTCGGTCGCGGGAGAACACGACGACTGGGACGACTTCCGGGCGGCGATGATCGCCGAAGGCCGTCTGGTCGCCCGCCTGACCCCGAACTCGGCCACCGGGCAGATCCACTGACACGGACGGCCACCGTGGAGCAGGGCTTCTTCGACCATGTCCGTGATGCGGTGCAGAGTCTGGTCGGCGACGACCACGGCGAGGTGCACGGGTCCTCGCACCGACGCGGGGTGAAGGTCTGGTTCGGCACCACCGACGGTCGCGCCGCCAAGGAGCACTACGAGGCCCAGCTCATCCGCCTCGACGGCGACGTCGCGCTCGAGATCGGCTTCCACGCCGAACACCGCGATCCCGAGGCGAACGAAGACGTCCTGCGACGGCTGCTCGATGCCGAGCGATCCTGGCGCCGCGAACTCGGCGACGAGGCCGAGGCCGGCCCCTTCCTCGGCATGGACGCCTGGACCCGCGTGTCGGAGGTGTGGCCGGCACCGGATCCCGACGACCCCGAAGCCCCGATGGAGATCGCCGCCCGCCTGGCCGACTATGTCGACGCACTCGAACCGCCTCGGCAGAGCCCGGCGTGACGAACCTGACAGACTGTCGCGGTCATGCCTGACGACTCCCCCGAACGCGGACTGTTCACGAACCGCACCCTGAACCTGCGCGGCGTGCGGGCCATCGGGTACGACATGGACTACACGCTCATCCACTACCACGTCGACGAGTGGGAACGGGCGGCCTTCGAGCACGCCCGGGCCCGCCTCGCGGAGCGGGGTTGGCCGGTCGACGACCTCGCCTTCGATCCCGACGCATTCACGCTCGGCCTCACCTTCGATCTCGAACTCGGCAATCTGGTCAAGGCGACCCGGTTCGGGTACGTCGTGCGGGTCCAGCACGGCAACGACGTGCTGTCGTTCGACCAGCAGCGGCGCACCTACGACGGCGACATCATCGAACTGGGCGAGGATCGCTTCGAGTTCATGAACACCCTGTTCGAGCTGAGCCGAGCCTCCCTCTGGACCCAGCTGGTCGCCCGACACGACGAGCACCCGCTGCCCGGCGTGCACTCCTACACGAACCTGTACCGAGAGATCGACCGGGCCCTCGGCCACGCCCACGTCGAGGGCGCGCTCAAACAGCAGATCGTCGACGACCCCGAACGGTTCGTCGATCTCGATCCCGACCTCGTCACGACCCTGCGCGACCAGCGCCTCGCCGGCAAGCAGCTGCTGCTCATCACCAACTCCGAGTGGTGGTACACCCAGCGGATGATGGCGTGGTGCTTCGACGCCGCGCTCCCCGACGGTGAGACCTGGCGGGACCTCTTCGACATCGTCATCGTCTCCGCCGCCAAGCCCCGGTTCTTCGCCGAGCGCGGCCCGATCTACCGCCTGGTCGACGAGGAGCACGGCCTGCTCGAGCCCCACTTCGGCTCGTTGGCCGCCGGCGAGGTGTACCACGGCGGGAACGCGCTCATGGTCGAAGCGGCGCTCGGCCACGACCCGAGCCAGTTCCTCTATGTCGGCGATCACCTCTTCGGCGACGTCCACGTCACCAAGGACGTGCTGCGCTGGCGCACCTGCCTGATCGCACGGGAGATGGAGGCCGAGGTCCGCGCCGCGAGCGACTTCGCGCCCGACGAAGCGCTGCTGGGTCGGATGATGCAGGCGAAGACCGGCCTCGAGGAACGACATGCCCAGCTGCGGATGCAGCGTCGCCGCCATGTGGTGGCCGGCGAGAACCACGACGAGGTCGATGCCCAGATCGAGGCGGCGAACGCCGAGATCTCGGCCATCGACGACCAGATCGCCCCACTCGCACGGGCCGCGACCCTGCAGGGCAACCCGCAGTGGGGGCCGCTGATGCGAGCCGGCGTCGACAAGAGCCTCTTCGCCCGCCAGGTCGAGAAGTACGCCGACGTCTACACCAGCCGGGTCAGCAACTTCGGCCGGGCGACGCCCTACGGCTACCTCCGGGCCGCACGGGGATCGTTGCCCCACGACACCGCGTCGGACTGAAGCGCCACCCTCAACTTCTGACACTCTTGCCTCGAAATGTCAGGTCGGCGTAGGGTGGCCGCAGACCCCAGGAGAGGACGCGACGCATGACCCGACTCGGCTACCAGATCCCCAACTTCACCTACCCGGGCAAGGACCCGGCCGAGATCTTCTCGACCGTCGTCACCCAGGCCAAGGCGGCGGAGGCGGCCGGGTTCGACCGTGTCTTCGTGATGGACCACTTCTACCAGCTGCCCGGTCTCGGCGATCCCGACGACCCGATGTTCGAGTGCTACACGATCCTGGGTGCCCTCGCCCAGCACACCGAGAAGGTGCGCCTCTCGGCGCTCGTCACCGGCAACACCTACCGCAACCCGGCGATCCTCGCGAAGACGATCACCACCCTCGACCACGTCTCGGGCGGCCGGGCCACGCTCGGCATCGGATCGGGCTGGTTCGAACTCGAACACGACGCCTACGGCATCCCGTTCAACACCTTCACCGAGCGGTTCGAGAAGCTCGAGGAGGCCCTCCAGATCATCGTGCCGATGCTCAACGGCGAACGCCCGTCCCTCGACGGCAAGCACTACCAGGTCACCGAGGCGATCAACTCGCCGGCACCGCTGGGCAAGATCCCGATCATGATCGGTGGGTCCGGCGAGAAGAAGACCCTGCGAATGGTCGCCCAGTACGCCGACGAGTCGAACCTGACCGGCCCAGCCGAGGAGATCCCCCGCAAGCTCGACGCCCTCGCCGGTCACTGCGAGGCCCTCGGACGGGACCGCTCCGAGATCAAGGTGACCAAGCTGGTGATGGGGGTGGTCGGCCGCACCATGGAGGAGGCCAACGCCTCGATCGACGAGTTCGTCGCCCTGCACGGCTGGCCGGCCGAGGTCGGCGACATGTACCGGGCCATGGGCACGGTCGGCGATCCCGACTCCTTCGGCGAGCAGATCAAGGAGATGATCGACGCCGGGATCGACGGGGTGACCCTGAACCTGTGCACCGCGGGCCACGACCCCGAGATGGTCGCCCTCGCCGCGGAATGTGCGGACGCCGCCATCGGTTGATCTCGGCATGGCCGACACGACAACCGCACCGACGTACGACATCGAGTTCTTCTGGGACCCGGTGTGTCCCTTCGCGTGGATCACCTCGCGCTGGGTCAAGGAGGTCGCCGAACAGACCGGCATGACCGTCGACTGGCGGTTCATCTCCCTGCGGCTGCTCAACAAGGACAAGGACTACGCGACGGAGTTTCCGCCCGAGTACGAACAAGGCCACACGGCCGGCCTGCGCTTCTTGCGGGTGGCGGCCGCGATCCGCGCCGAGCTCGGCCGCGCCCCGATGGGCGCCCTGGTCGACGCCTTCGGCGAGAGCTGGTGGGATCTCACGCCCGACCAGGCCGAGGCGTCGGGGATCCGGGCGAAGCTGAGCACCGACGCCCACGCCCGGGAGGTACTGACGACCGCCGGCATCGATCCCGACTACGCCGGCGCGCTCGACGAGACCTCGTGGGACGAGCTCCTCGACGAGGAGACCGAACTCGCCCTGAGCCGTACCGGCCGCGACGTCGGCACGCCGATCATCACGTTCAACCGCCCCGACGGGCGGGCGCTGTCGTTCTTCGGTCCGGTGATCTCCCGCGTCCCGAGTCCCGAGCAAGCCGTTCCGCTCTGGGACGCCGTCACGACCCTCGCGGAGTTCCCCGGTTTCGCGGAGATGAAGCGCAGCATGCGCGAGGTCCCCCAACTCCGGGTCATCGGTGGCCTGACCGACGAGCCGCAACAGGAGGACTGGACGGGCGGCCACCGTCGCGGACATCTGGCCAGCGATCCCGAGGCGGCTGACCGAGGGTGACCAGCTTCTCGCTGGAAGCGACGCGCTACCAGACCCCGGCTCCCGATCGGCTGGAAGCTGGTCGGGTGGTCGTGGCCGTGGTCGACGGTGAGATCGAGGCGGTGGAGGAGGCGGGCACCGACGCTGCGGCTTCGCTCGCGGCCCGTCACGGCGACCATCGCGTCGCCGACCCGGATCACGTGCTCGTGCCGGGCTTCGTCGACCTCCACGTCCATGCGCCGCAGTGGCAGCAGAACGGCACCGCCCTCGACCTGCCGCTCGACGAATGGCTGTTCACCTACACCTTCCCGCTCGAGGCGCGCTTCGCGGACCGGATGGTCGCCGAGGCGGTGTACCCGGATCTCGTGTCGACCCTGCTCGCCCACGGCACGACCACGGCCGTCTACTTCGCCTCGATCCACGAGGAGGCGACCGCCGTCCTCGCGCAGACGTGTCGTTCGCTCGGACAGCGGGCCTTCGTGGGTCGGGTGGCGATGGATCACCCCGAGGGAACACCGGACTTCTACCGGGACCGAGACGCCGACGCCGGACTGGCCGCCAGCCGCCGTTCGATCGCCGACGTCGAGACGGCGGACGGCGGACGGGGCCTCGTCCGTCCGATCCTGACGCCCCGCTTCGCCCCGGCCTGCACCGACCCCATGCTGCGCGGCCTCGGTGACCTGGCCGCCGAGACCGGCGTGCTCGTCCAGACCCACTGCTCGGAGAGCGACTGGCACCACGCCTACGCCGTCGAACGCTTCGGCGTGAGCGACACCGCCGCCCTCGACCGGTTCGGTCTCCTGCGAGATCACACGATCCTCGCCCACAGCAACCACGTCGGACCGGCCGACATCGATCTGATCGCCGAACGCGGCGCGGCCGTCGCCCACTGCCCGATCAGCAACGCCTACTTCGCCAACGCCGTGCTCCCCGTCCCCGAGATCCTCCGGGCCGGCGCGCGGATCGGGTTGGGCACCGACATCGGCGCCGGCGTGCGGCCCGGGGTGTTCCAGCAGATCCACGACGCCGTCACGTTCTCGCGCGTGCGCCGAGACGGCGTCGACGCCCGCCGAGACGCCTCCGACCGCGGTGTTCCCGGCGCCGCGATCGACACGATCACCGGGTTCTGGCTCGCCACCACCGGCGGAGCCGACGCCCTCGGACTCCCGGTCGGTCTGCTCGAGCCGGGGCGCCGGTTCGACGCCGTGCTCTTCGACACCGCCGCTCCGGGCGGAGCGATGCGTCGGCTCGACCTCGACGACGACGGGCGCCGATTCGAGAAGCTGGTGCGGTTGTCGACGACCCACGACATCGCCGAGGTCTGGGTCGACGGTGTGTCGGTTCACCGACGTTGACGGGAACCATCCCGGCCGTCCCGGCGTTCCCCCTGCGATGCGTACTCCCCGTCTCCTCGCGAGCGCGACCTTCGTCGTGCTCCTCGCCCTGGTCGCGAGCGCCTGCAGCTCCGGCACCACCGAGTCGTCCGACGCCACGGCCGACAGCGACACGGACGGCGATGCCCCGGCCGACAGCACGACGACCCTCGCGCCGAACGCACCGACCCTCGCCGACTTCCCGCCGGCGCCGGCCGTGCCGACCACGACCGAACTGCCGGCCGAGGTCCGCCAGGATCTCGAGAGCCTGTTCTCGTCGCTGACCAGCGAGGTCGATCGCGAGGCACTCCGCCGGCTCGGCGAGAGCGGCGATCCTCGGCTGGCGTGGCTGTTCATGGACATCTTGCGGTTCGTGCCGCCGGGAAGCGTGCTCTCGGACACCCTCGTCGCGGCGTTCGAGGACGTCACCGCCACCCGCCTCGCGGGCGGCCGCTCCGACTGGGGCGCCGGCACCGACTACCTCCTGGCATGGGACACGCCCGCCCCGCCCGACTATGTCGAGTTCAAGCGCATCGTGTTCGAGCTGATCGAGCCGGCCTGGCAGCCGTTCTTCGAGGACGCCGACGCCGACATCGACTGGCGCTGGGTGTCCTGGGGCGGGGTCCTGATCGACGACCGGCCGCTCGACCAGACCGACTTCGGTTGCCCCGAGGGCTGCATCCCGGCGCTCAACGATCCCGAGTTGGTCCAGGCCGGCACCGAGGACGACTGGCTCGACGACGACCGGATCGTCTTCGGGATCGAGGTCGACGGCGAAGCCGTCGCCTTCCCCAAGAACATCATGGAGATCCACGAGATGGTCAACATGACCGTCGCCGGCCGCCGGATCGGGATGCCGTACTGCACCCTCTGCGGCTCGGCGCAGGCGTACTTCACCGATGTCCTCGACGAACTCCCCGACGACGAGGGCCTCGCGACACTGGCCGACCAGTCCAGCCTCGAACTGCGGACGAGCGGGCTCCTCTCCCGTTCCAACAAGGTGATGTACGAGTTCCACACCCGGTCGGTGTTCGACACCTTCACCGGCGCCGCCGTGAGCGGCCCGCTCCAGGACGCCGGCCTCGAGCTCCAGCAGATCTCGGTGATCACCGCCACCTGGGCGGACTGGAAGGCGGAGCATCCGGACTCGTCGCTGATCGCCCGGGACGGCGGCATCGGCCGCTTCTACGACGACGACCCGCTCGGCGGCCGCGACGACAACGGCCCGATCTTCCCGATCGGCACGGTCGACCCGCGGCTCGATGTCCAGGCACCGGTCGTCGGTGTCATCACCGCCGACGGCACCGCCCTCGCCTTCCCGGTCTCCCTCGTCGACGCCGCCATCGCGGCGGGCGAGGAGGTCGTGTTCGAGGGGGTCAGCATCGGCGCCACCGGCGGCGGATTCGTCGCTGCGGACGGCGACGGCAACGAGATCGCCACCCACCAGGCCTTCTGGTTCGCGTGGAGCCAGTTCCATCCCGGCACCGAACTCTGGTCGGGCTGAGCGCACGAATCGGTGCCGATGGAGGCGTAAGGGGTCGCGGTTGCGTAGGGTCATCGGGTCGGGCTGTCACCCCCACCCGACCAGATAGGAACTCCACCGTGCGCGGCAACGCCAATTTCTCCTTCGACGACGTAGCGATCGTCTCCGTCGCAGCTTGTGACGCCCCCGAGGTCGTCACCTCCGCAGCAATCGACGAACGTCTCGCGCCCTTCTACGAGCGCACCGGCACCGATCCCGGCCTGCTCGAGTCGCTGGCCGGCATCCGCCAGCGCCGCCAGTGGCCCGAGGGCGTGTCGTTCATGGACGCCGCCGCCATGGCCGGCGAGAAGGCGCTGGCGGCAGCCGGCGTCGACCGCTCCCGCATCGGGCTGATGGTCGATACCAGCGTGTGCCGCGAACGCCTCGAACCGTCCAGCGCGGTCACCGTCCACGACCTGCTCGGCCTGCCGTCGGACTGTCTGAACTTCGACCTCTCGAACGCCTGCCTGGGCTTCCTCAACGGCATCCAGGTCGCCGGCGCCATGATCGAGACCGGCCAGATCGACTACGCACTCATCGTCGACGGCGAGGGCACCCGTCAGATCCACGAGACGACGATCGCCAAGCTGCTCCAGCCCGACGCCACCGTCGCCGACCTGTTCGAGAACTTCGCGACCCTCACCCTCGGCTCGGGCTCGGCCTCGATGGTGATCGGCCGCCACTCCGACAATCCGGGGAGCCATCGCGTCAAGGGCGGCTTCTTCCGGGCGGCGACCGTCCACCACGAACTGTGCGTCGGCTCCCTCGACGGCATGCGCACCGACACCCGCGGCCTGCTCGAAGCGGGCACCGAAGTCGCCAAGCTCGCCTGGGAGGACGCCGGCGACAAGGCCCACTGGTACGGGATGAAGTACTACATCCTCCACCAGGTCTCCCAGGTCCACACCCAAGCGGTCATCGACACCCTCGGCATCGACGCCGACCGGGTGCCTCGCAGCTTCCCCGACTACGGCAACATCGGCCCGGCTGCGATCCCGGTGACCCTGGCCGGCATCCAGGACCAACTCGAACCCGGCGACGGCGTCATGTTCCAGGGCATGGGCTCGGGCATCAACGCAGCCGTCGTGGAAATCGAGTGGTGAACGGGCCCGACCCGACCGACAACCCCGAGCCGGACGCCAGCCTCGACGGCTGGGACACCCGCTGGAGCCGCTTCGTCGACGCGCCGGACCACACCGGCGTCGATCGGCGATGGCACCTGCTCGACACCGGGCCCGAGGACGCTCGACTCACGGTGCTCGCCGTCCACGGCAACCCGACCTGGTCCTACACCTGGCGCCACCTCGCCGCCGCGGTGCCCGACGACGTCCGGGTCATCGCGCCCGATCAACTCGAGATGGGCTACTCCGAGCGGACCGGACGGTTCCGACGCCTCGGTGACCGCGTCGAGGACCTCGTCGGCCTGACCGGCGCGCTCGGGCTCGGCGGTGACGTCGTCGTGGTCGCCCACGACTGGGGCGGGCCGGTGTCGCTCGGGTGGCTGCAACGGACACGCCGTGCGGACGGCCCGACGATCGTCGGCCTGGTCCTGACCAACACCGCCGTACACCAACCGGCGAACGCCACCGCCCCCATGCTCATCCGCAACGCCCGCCGCCGCTGGGTGCTGCCCCGCGTCACCGTCGACACCACGGCGTTCCTCCGGGGGATGTTCGAGCTCTCCCGGCCCCGCACCCCGCCGACGGTCCGCCGGGGGTATCTCGCGCCCTATGGCACCGCCGAACGTCGCGCCGCGATCGGACACTTCGTCGAGGACATCCCGCTCGAGTCGGACCACCCGTCCGCGCCGGTCCTCGACGAGATCGCGGCGGGGCTCGCCGATCTCCACGATCTCCCCAGCCTCCTCGTGTGGGGCGCCGGTGACCAGGTGTTCTCCGATCTCTACCTCGACGATCTCCAGGCCCGTCTCCCCCACGCCGATGTGCACCGCGACGCCCGCGCCGGTCACCTGGTGTCCGAGGACATCGACACCGCGTCGATCATCGTCGACTGGCTCGGCACGCTCGGGTGGCCGGTGCCGGCCCCGGCCGATCGGGCCCCGTCCACGCCGATCGATCTCACCGCAGCCATGGCCGATCCGGCGCTGGCCGACCGCCCGGCGATCCATGAGATGGAGCGCGACACGTCGATCACCTTCGGAGATCTCGACGCTCGGGTCCAAGCGACGGCGGAGGGGCTGCAGATCGGCGCCGGGATCGCGCCCGGCGACCGGGTGGCGTTGATGATCCCGCCCGGGATCGACCTCGCCGTCGCGCTGTACGGATGCTGGCGTCTCGGTGCCGTACCGGTCCTGATCGACGGTGGGCTCGGGCCGCGCCAGATGAGTGCGGCGATGCGGGTGGCGAGGCCGGACCATCTGATCGGTATCCCGCGAGCGCTCGCCGCGGCCAAGGCGCTCCGCTGGCCGGGCGCACGGATCTGCTCGACGCCCCTCACGGCCGCACGCCGACGGGCACTGGGCGCGGCCACCGACCTCCCGGCGCTGCAGGCCTCGCGCGCCGACACACCGATCCCGACCGCTCATCCTGGCGACGCCGAAGCTGCGATCGTGTTCACGTCCGGCGCCACCGGGCCGTCCAAGGGGGTGCGCTACTCCGGCGAGCGCATCGCTGCGCAGATCGAGACCCTGGTCGAGCGGTATGCGATCGGCTCGGACGACTCCCTGGTCGCCGCCTTCGCCCCGTTCGCGCTGTACGGACCCGCGATGGGTATCACGTCCACCGTGCCGGCGATGGACGTGGCCGCACCCGGCACGCTCACCGCCACCGCCCTCCTCGATGCCGTCGACGCCGTCGACGCCAGCCTGGTGTTCGCATCACCCGCCGCCATCGCGAACGTGCTGGAGACGGCCGATGGGCTCGCCGGTCGGGACCGATCGCCGTTCGACCAGGTGCGCCTGCTGCTGTCGGCGGGTGCCCCGGTCCCCACCCACCTCCTCGCCGACGCGGTGAGCGACCTCGTCCCCCAGGCTGCCGCCCACACGCCCTACGGCATGACCGAGTGCCTCCCGGTCGCCGACATCGACCTGGTCGGTCTCCACGCCGCAGCTGGTCACCCACTCGAGCGTGTCGGGGTCTGCGTCGGCGAGCCCGCGCCCGGCGTGGAGGTCGCCATCGACCCACTCGACGATCTGGGCCGGCCAGCCGGCCGGGCCGATGCACCCGTCGGGTCGCTCGGGGAGGTGTGGGTCCGAGCCCCGCACCAGCGGCTCGGATACGAGCGCCGCTGGCACACGACGCGTCGGGCGTCGCCCGAGGGCGGGTGGCACGCGACCGGTGATCTCGGTGCGCTCGACGAGGCCGGCCGGCTCTGGATCGGGGGACGGCTGGGCCACACGATCGTGACCGCGGCCGGGCCGATCGCCCCGGCGGCGATCGAGCGGGTGGTCGACCGCCTCCACGGCATCCGCCGCTGCGCCGCGGTGGGCGTCGGCCCCGCCGGTGCACAGGTCGTCGTCGTGATCGCCGAAGCCGTCGAGGCCGACCGTCGACCCCGACAGGCCCCGATCGGACGCATCGACGAGATCCGGGCCGCCGTTGCGTCCACCGTCGAGGTCGACGTCGCCGCGTGTCTCGAGGTCGCCTCCCTCCCCGTCGACCGACGCCACAACTCCAAGATCGACCGAGCCCACCTCGCGTCGTGGGCGGACGCGGTGCTCGCCGGCGGCACGGTCAAGAACCCATGAGGGTCCTCGTCACCGGAGCGACGAGCCTGCTCGGCAACCACACCGCCGCCGCGCTGCAACGGGCCGGACACCAGGTCCGGACCCTCCAACGCCGAGCGTCCGGTATCGACGGCGCCGAGGACCATCGGGGCTCGATCACCGATCCCGACGTGGTCGCCGCCGCGATGGCCGGGATCGACGGGGTCATCCACCTGGCGGCCAAGGTCGACCCGATCGGACGCTGGGAGGACTTCGCCGCGATCAACATCGACGGCACCACGCTCGTCCACGAGGCGGCGGCCGACGCTGGAGTCGCCCGGTTCGTGCACGTCTCCAGCCCCTCGGTCGCCCACGACGGCTCCTCGATCAGCGGCGAAGGCGCCGCCCCGGCCGACCCGGACCGCGCCCGCGGCCACTACGCCCGCTCCAAAGCGACGGCCGAACGCGATCTCCTCGCCGCGTCGACCGACGCGCTCCCGGTGGTGGCGATCCGCCCCCACCTGGTCATCGGCCCAGGCGACACCCAGCTCATCGGCCGCATCATCGACCGGGCCGGCCAGGGTCGACTCCCCCTCGTCGGATCCGGGCTCGCACTGGTCGACACCACCTGGGTCGACAACGCAGCGGATGCGCTGGTCGCCGCCCTCGACGTCGTGCCTGAGGTGGCGGGTCAGGCGTTCGTGGTCTCGAACGGCGAGCCGCGGACGGTGCACGAGCTCTTCGCCCGCATCACCGCCGCCGTCGGCATCTCGTGGGAACCGCGATCGGTCCCCGTCAGCGTCGCGATCGCCGGTGGCGCCACCGCCGAGGCGATGTGGGCCCGGACCGGCCGTGACGGCGAACCACCGATGACCGCGTTCGGAGCGGAGCAGCTCTCGACCGCCCACTGGTTCGATCAGCGGACGACCCGACAGGCGCTCGGTTGGCGGCCCCGCGTGAGCCTGGCCGAAGGTTGGGAGCGCCTCGCCGCTCACCACCGCTGAGATCAGCGACGTTCACCCCGCAACCGATCGATGGCGCGCCGATCCTTCTTGGTCGGCCGCCCCGCGCCCGGGTCCCGTCGGGCGAAGACGGGTAGGTCGAGATGATCTTGGCGTTTGGGCGGCGGAGGCGACCGGTCCTCGACGCACTCGGCGGCTCGGGCCGCCGACACCCGCTTCTCGATCAGCTCCTGCGCCACATAGATGATCGTGCGGTCGCGGCGTGTCGCCTGGACGGTGTCGCCGACCGCGACCTTCGAGGCGGGCTTCGCCACGTCGCCGTTGATCCGCACGCGACCGGCGGTGCATGCGTCGGTGGCTTGGCGCCGGGTCTTGAAGACCCGCACCGACCACAGCCACTTGTCGACCCGGACGGACATGGGTGCAGTGTGGCAGGCTGGCGGTCCACGTGTTCGGTCGTGCCTGAGATCGCCGACACGACGCCGACATCGATCAGTTCCGGGGGGATGCATGCAGACAGCGATGACGATCCGAGATCACCTCGAGCGGGCCAGGCTCGTCTACGGGGACCGCATCGGGATCTACGACGAGCCCGACCAGCCGGCACCCAGTCTCGGAGATCTCACCTACCGTCGCTTCTACGACCTCGCCCAGGGCATGGCCGCCGGGCTCGACGATCTCGGGCTCGACCAGGGCGCCCGGGTCGGCATCGTCTCGCAGAATTCCGCCCGGCTCCTGACGACGCTCTACGGCGCCAGCGCATGGGGCCGGGTCGCGGTCCCGATCAACTTCCGATTGAGCCGTGACGAGGTGACCTACATCGTCGAGCACTCCGGTGCCGAGGTGCTGATCATCGACCCCGAGCTCGTGGACACCATGGGCGACATCCCGGTGAAGCACCGGTTCATCGCCGGCGAGGAGTCCGACTCGCTGTTCAAGGTCGACGCCGAGGCCCGCCCGTGGACCCCGGACGAGAACGCGACGGCGACGATCAACTACACATCGGGCACCACGGCCCGCCCCAAGGGCGTGGAGATGACCCATCGCAACCTGTGGAGCAACGCCGCCATCTTCGGCTGGCACACCGGTGTGAACGACCGCGACGTCTACCTCCACACGCTGCCGCAGTTCCACTGCAACGGCTGGGGCATGCCCTACGCCACGACAGCCATGGGCGTGCCTCAGGTCAACCTCCGCAAGGTCGATGGAGCGGAGATCCTGCGCCGGATCGACCATCACGGTGTGACCCTGCTGTGTGGGGCACCGGCGGTCGTCGCCGCCATCCTCGACGCCGCCGCCGAGTGGGACGGCGAGATCCCGGGCAGGGATCGCGTCCGCATCGTCGTCGCCGGCGCGCCGCCACCGACCCGGACCATCGAGCGGGTCGAGATCGAGCTGGGCTGGGAGTTCATCCAGATCTACGGGCTGACCGAGACCGCGCCGCTGCTCACCATCAACCGCGCACGCAGGGAGTGGGACGACGACACCCCCCACGAGCGGGCCCAGAAACTGAGCCGGGCCGGCGTGCCCGCGGTCGGGATCACCATGAGCACCGACAGCACCGGCGAGGTCCTCGCACGCGGCAACCACATCCTGAAGTCGTACTGGGACAACCCCGACGCCTCCGCCGACGCGCTCGCCGACGACTGGTTCCACACCGGCGACGGCGGGTTCATCGACGACGGCGGCTACCTCACCCTGCAGGACCGCAAGAAGGACGTCATCATCTCCGGCGGCGAGAACGTCTCGTCGATCGAGGTCGAGGACTGTCTCTTCTCCCACCCCGCAGTGGAGGAGGTGGCGGTGATCGGCGTGCCCGACGAGAAGTGGGGCGAGACGGTCAAGGCGCTGGTCGTCGTCGGCGGTGACGTCGAGGTCAACGAACGCGACCTCATCGACTACTGCCGCGAGAAGATCGCCCACTACAAGTGCCCCACCTCGGTGGAGTTCCGCGACGAACTCGCCCGCACCGCGACGGGCAAGCTGCAGAAGTTCAAGCTCCGGGCGCCCTACTGGGAAGGCGTCGAGCGAGGGATCAACTGACCTGCTCGATCAGGTCCGGGGCGGAGGCCCCGGCACCACATAGCCGACACCCTCGACATAGCGGGCGTTCGGTGGCACCGGCCGATCGTCGTCGGGGTCGAGCACCCAACCGTGCCCATCGACCCACCGCGGCGGCCGAGCTTTGGGGACGCCGCCGGTCGGGGTGGCGTCCGGCGCCGGTGAGAGATCGCCCGTCCACGCCGGCAACGAGACGGGCTCCGATGGCGACGCCCGGGTGGGCAGTGTCGGCCGGAACGGGGGCGGCTCGGTCGGCGGCGGTGAGGCCGGCGGCGGTGTCGCCGCCGGTGCTGCGGCCTCGGCGCCGGTGACGATCGGCGGCGGGAACTCCTCGGCCGGGGGCGCAGGCGCGGCCGGGGGCGGCGCGAACGGATCGTGGCCGGCGGCCGGCGGAACGACCGGGTTCGACGGCGGGGTCGCCGGAACCACCGGCGTCGAGGGCGGCGTCACCGGCTGCTGGGGCGGGGCTGCGGCTTGCGGGCGAGCGGGCGCAATGTGGGTCGTCGGCGGAGGGGTCGGCGCGGGCGCAGGAGCGGCCGCGGCCCGGGGCGTCGGCTGCGGCATCGGCTGTGCGGGGCGGTACTGGGGCTGGGGTGCCGGTTGCTGTGCGACCCGCGGCTGGGGCTGGCGGCGTTCGTCGGGCCAGATCCAGGAGGCGACGAGGAGTGCCGCACCGACCGCGGCGAGCACGATCGAGGGGACGAGGGTCGAGCGCAGCACTGCGGTCAGCAGCGCAGCGAAGATCTCGGCCTGTTCGGAGAAGACGAACCGCAGCAGCGCAGGGATGCCGTATCCCAAGAGCAGGTACACGGCGGTGGTGCCCATCGCCCAGAACGCCGCACGACGCAGGACCGACGGCCGGTCGCTCGTCGTGAGGAAGGAGATCAGCACCATCACGATCGAGATCGCGGCGAGGTACGGCACCGACGTCTCGAGGAAGTCCTTGACCGGGCTCGAGTTCGGGATGCGCTCGGTCGGGAGTTCGACCGACCAGTCCGTGTCGGCCGGGATCGCCGCGGCTGCGTCGGGCGAGATCGTCGCGATCTGCTCGCGGGCTACGGCGGCCACCGGGTTGAGGTCGAGCGTCTGGGGGACGTCGTTGAGGCCGAGGAACGATCGATGGGTCTGACCGAACGAATCGATGACCAGGTTGGTCACGCGGGGATCGTTCAGGACCGCGAGCGCCGCCGCATCGACCTGCTCGGCGGAGAGCGGGACTTCGTCGGGAAGGGCGGTCTCGATGGCGGTTCCGATGTTGGCCGCGAGCTGTTGCCGGACCTTCTCGTTGTCGAGGAGTTCGCGGGCGATCGTGGCGGAGCGGTCCTCGTCGAACACGGTCTGCAGCGCGAGATAGCCAGACCACGCGAAGGATCCGATCAGGAGCGCGGGGCCGAGGATCAGCCCCGCGATGACGCGCCGAAACATGGCGCCAATGGTGGCACAGTGCCGCCCCCGGACGGTGTCGCGGCGCTCAGTCGATCATCGCCAGGATCTGGGCCTCGGTGGTCCAGTCGTAGGCGGTCTCGCTGCGGTCGTCGCTCGCCCACCAGGCGTGGGCTCGCTCGATCATCGACGACGTGGTCTCGGCCGGCTCGAACCCGACGTCGTGGCGGAGTCGATCGATGCTGAACGCGGTGTCCTGATCCCACCAGTGGATGTTCGGCGCGAGGTGCTGGACGAGGTTGATGCACAGCATGAAGCGGGTGCGCAACATGGCCCGGGGTCCGGATGCCTGGTGCTTCTTGGCGGTCCCGCTCGATCGGACGTCGAGGGCCCCGGTCTGCTGGGCGATCTCCACCGACCGCTCGCCCGTCCACAGCGCCTCCATCAGCGACGCCGGCACGAACCGGATGTCGGGCTCGACGCCGACGGCTCGCGCACACAGGTCGACGTACTCGTTGCGCGTGACCGCTTCCGCTCCGGTGAGGTTGTAGCGGCGACCGAAGGTGGCCTCCACCCCCATGAGTTGTTCGAGGGCCCGAGCCTGGTCGCCGACGTCGCCGACCTGCAGACGCGTCGAGCCGTCGCCGGGGACGAGGATCGGACGCCCGGCCTGAAGGCGGGCGAACATCCGCTGTTCGCGGTCGGTCATGGCGTTGTGGGGACCGAGCACCATCGAGAACGGCACGGTCGTCGCCGGGAAACCCCACTCGCGATGTGCGGCGAACAGGGCGTCCTCGCACAGCAGCTTGTGCAGGCCGTACTGGATCTGGGTCTCGCCCCGATCGTCGGGGTCGTCCTCGGTGATCGGGCGATGCTGACTCTGGTAGGTCACCGTCGAGCTGGCGAACACATAGTGACCGACGGCGTCGCGGAACAGCTCCATCATGACGTCGACGTCTTCGGGGTGGTACGCCGAGACGTCGTGCACACAGTCCCACTCGGTGCCGCCCAGCACCGACCGGAGCTGATCGTGGTCGGTGCGGTCGGCGATCAGTCGCGTGACCGAGCCGGGGATGTCGGACTCGGTGCGGCCCCGGTTGCACACGGCGACCTCGTGCCCCTGCTGCACCAGCTCGTGCACGAGCGCGAGCCCGTTGAACTGCGTGCCGCCCATCACCAATACCCGCATGACCACTCCCCTCCCGTGGACCACGATGGTCGCACAAGCGAGACCTCCCCGATGCACTCCGACCGGGTCGACCCGCTGACGGTCAGGCGACCGACTCCGACTCGAACACCGCACCGGGGAACGCCACCACGACAGCACCCGGACCGGATTCGTCGGCGGCCGGCGCCGGGGAGCCATCGACCGCAGCCGCCAACTCCCGCAGGCTCACCAGGTCGATCGCGAGATCGATGCCGTCGACGAAGGCCAGGTAGGCGACCGGCAGCCGATCGAACGCCACGAGGCCGGCTTCGGCCCGGTGGAGGGTGAACGCATCGATGCCCAACCGTTCGGCGAATGCCTCGGGTGCGGCGAGCACGTGCATCCGCGCCGCCCGGGCGACGGCGGCGGCGACCGGATGGGCGTGGCCGTCGAGGAGCAACGACGCCGCCAGGCGAACGATCACATCGGTGGGGGAACCCGTCGTGGTGGACATGGAGCGATCTTGCCGAGGGGGTGTGACACTGCCGTCCTCGCCGCTATGCCACGCTCTGGGAATGCCCATGTGGTGGATCAACGGCGACCTCGTCGCCGACCAGGACGCAGCCCTTCCGATCACCGATCACGGCCTCACCGTCGGCGACGGCTGTTTCGAGACGACGCCGATCGTGCGAGGCACACCGTTCGCCATGCGACGGCACCTCGCTCGGCTGCGTCACAGCCTGCACGGCCTCGGGATCGATCTCGCCGTGACCGATGACGAACTCCGCGAAGCCTGCCAGCACGTCGCCGACGCCAACCCGGAGGCCGCGATCATCCGGCTGACCGTGACCGCCGGTCCGGGTCCGCTCGGTTCGGGCCGCGGCGACGGGCGTCCCAACGTGATCATCGGGGC
This sequence comes from Actinomycetota bacterium, assembly GCA_039193795.1. Taxonomy (GTDB): domain Bacteria; phylum Actinomycetota; class Acidimicrobiia; order Acidimicrobiales; family Aldehydirespiratoraceae; genus UBA11606. The sequence continues at coordinate 47,193 of JBCCWI010000001.1, forward strand.
GGCCGGCAGCCGCGGCTGGGACCCGACGACGGCCATCGTGACCGTGCCCTGGACCCGCAACGAGCGGGGTGCCTTGGCCGGTATCAAGTCGACCAGCTACGCCGAGAACGTCGTCGCGCTCGCCCACGCCCGCGAACGGGGCGCCTCCGAGGCGATCTTCGCCAACACGGTCGGTCAGCTCTGCGAGGGCACCGGCACCAACATCGTCGTCGAGCACGAGGGTCGCCTCGTCACACCGACGCTGGCCAGCGGGTGTCTCGCAGGGGTCACCCGAGCGCTGGTGATCGAGACGAGCGACGTCGACGAGCTCGATCTCCCGATCGGCGTGCTCGCCACGACCGGGGAGGCGTTCCTCACCTCGTCGACCCGCGACGTCATGCCGATCCACCGGATCGACGATCGGGACCTCGATCCCGGTCCCCTCACCGCCGCAGCCGCCGACGCGCTCGCCGCGCTGATGGCCGCCGACGTCGACCCGTAGCCGGCGCCCGGTTCACCAGGCGATCGCCTCGCCGTCGCGGAAGAACCCGCCGGTGGGGCCGTCGGATGGCAGTGTCGCCGCCCACACGATGCCGGCCGCGCCCTCGGCGACCGGGCGCCCACCGCCACCGCCCATGTCGGTCGCAACCCAACCCGGACAGACGGCGTTGACCAGCACTCCGGGATTCTCGCTCGCCCACATCCGAGTGAGGGCGTTGAGGCTCACCTTCGACACCCGGTAGGCCGGGAGGCTGCCACCCATCTCGTCCATCGCCCCGGCGCCGGACGACACGTTCACGATCCGACCGGCCGGACTCGCCGTCACCAGCGGCAGGAGCCCGACCGTGAGCCGCCAGGTGCCCCACAGGTTGGTCTCGAGCGCCTCGCGGACGACGGCGAAGTCCGGAGCCGAGGCCCGCTGCCACGTGTCGTAGGTGATCGCGGCGTTGTTCACCAAGGCGTCGAGGCCACCGACCCGGTCGGTGATCCAGGCCACCGCGGCGTCGATCGACCCGTCGTCGGCGAGATCGACGGCGACCGGTGTGGCGCGACCACCGCCGGCCTCGATCTCGGCGACGACGGCATCGGCGGACGCCGGGCGACGGCAGCCGAGCAGCACGTGGTGGCCGTGCGCGGCGAGTTGCGTGGCGACCGCGCGGCCGATGCCGCGGTTGGCCCCCGTGACGAGGGTGGTGGTCATGTGGTCGCCCTCGCCAGCAGCGTCGGGTCGCCGGTCTGCCAGATCGCCGTCATCGTCATCGCGGTGATCCTCCATGCATCGGTGTGGGCGAGCTCGAAGGTGTAGTCGCCGCCGAGGGTCCATGTCTCGCCCGCCCACTGGTGGGTGGCGATGAACGTGGCCGTGACCGTAGCGGCGTCGCCTCGTTGGTCGACCAGGTGGTTCGCCACCAGGTGCTGATGGGCGTCGATGGCCTCGAATCCTGGTCGCCACGCGGCGATGATCTCGTCGGGGGTCAGGCGGGCGGGAGCGCCCCCCGCCAGCGAGGTGTAGTCGAGATCGACCTCCTCGGCGAACACGCCGGCGAGCTGGTCCCACTCGTGGCGATCGGCGTGTCGGAACAGATGGGTCGTGGTGTCGATGATCGGTCGGGTGGTGTCCATGGTCGTCCTCGCGCTCACAGCGTCTCGGCGAAGTGGGCGACCACGAGCTCGAGCGCCGGCTCCACCTGCTCGGGCTGGTCGTAGAAGTCGAGTTGGCCGCCGGTGAGCCAGGTCAGGTCCTTGGGGCCGCGGAGGTCGGCGAAGAAGGCCTCGGCGCCGTCGGGGACCGCCCCGTCTCGCGAGTGGACCATCTGCACCGGTACGTCGATCCGCCCGGCGAGCGAGATCGGATCGAACCGCAGCCATGGCTCCCACGACATGACGGCGAGCGTCGCGTCCCACTCGGGCACGGCACCGCGGGTCGGGTCGAGGTAGTAGTCGTACGGTCCGTACATGGCGGCGGACGGATCGGTCTCGGAGATGGCGGGCACGACGTCGACGACGCCGCTCTCGGCGTACCGGGCCGCCGCCGCTCGCGACGCCGCGATGCGATCCGCGACCCCCTCCACCCCGCCGTAGTACGGCGCGACCAGCTCGGTGTCGTGGAGCCAGGGGGCGATCATCCCGAGCGACCGGATGCGGTCGTCGCCGGCGGCCGCGACCGCCTGGTAGCCCGACGATGCGCAGACGCCCAGGCCGCCGATGCGCTCGGGGTCGATCCCGTCGAGGGACTCGACGAAGTCGACCGCCGCGACGATGTCGGCGGCCTTGCGTTCGGGGTTCTCCCAATCGCGGGGTTCGCCCTCGCTCTGGCCGAAGCCGCGGAAGTCGAACGTGAGGGCGGTGATGCCGCGATCGGCGAGCCGGCGGGCGTAGAAGTCGGCCTGCTGTTCCTTGGAGGTGGTCCACGAGCCGGTCACGATGACGAGCGGCGCATCGCCGTCGGGGCGAGGCACCGGTCGGTGGAGGTCGGCGACGAGGGTGTCGCCGTGGGACTCGAAGCGGAGTCGTTCGGTGGTGTGATTGGTCATGGGTTCGACCATGCGCCCCTGCCGAGCGTCCCGGAAGAAGGTCACGGTCGACCCCTCCATAGACGATGTCTATGTGTCGACGAACGGACGCCCTATGATCGGGGCGGTGATCGACCCCCGCCTCCTCGAGTACCTGGCGACCACCGCCGAGGCCGGCTCGATCGGTGCCGCGGCTCGCCGCCTCCACATCACCCAGCCGACCCTGAGCCACCAGATCCGCAAGCTCGAGACGCTGACGGGGCTCACGCTGTTCGACCGCCACCACGCCGGCGTGTCGTTGACCGACGACGGCGTCGCGCTCCTCGCCGCCGCCCAGGACGTCTTGCGCGCCCATCGCCACCTCGACCGCGTGGTCGCCGACCGCCGTCGAGAGCACAGCCAGGAGCTGAGCCTCGGTCTGGTCGAGAACGTCCCCGCCTCCGTCCTGTCCAGCCTGCTCAGCGGCCTCCGTGACCGGGCGCCGAAGCTCCGGGTCGACACCATCGCCCAGTCGACGCCCGACAACCTGACCGCGGTGCGCACGGCCACGCTCGACGCAGCGATCGTGCGCGGCCCGATCGCGCTGGACCGGACGATCGAGGCGACACCGATCTGGCTTCGCCCGGTCGGGCTGTTGCTGCGGACGGATCACCCGCTCGCGGAACTCGACGAGATCCCGGTGCACCGCCTGCGCGACGAGGCGCTGATCACCTTCCCGCGGCGATGGGCGCCGGAGGCCTTCGACCACGATGCGGCCGTCCTGGCCGAACACGGGATCGATCTGGCGGCGGCGACGAGCTCACACAACGTCGCCCAGACGACGGGGTTCGTCGGCGCCGGCATCGGTGTCTCGCTCGTCACCGACGGATGGTTCTCCGGCGCGGCCGAGCTCACGTGGCGGCCGCTCGGCGAGGTCGCGCTGACCGTGAGTCTGCATCTGGTGACCCGCAGCGCCGCTCGGCTTCCCCGCCCGCTGCGGTCGCTGCACGACGCGGCAGCCGCAGCGGCCGACCTCGATGGCTGACCCGAGCGACCAGCACCGGGCCGAGGACTCGGGACAGGAACATCTCGTCCTGCTTGACTGTTGCCGGGAAGGTGACCGGGCCGGCGCACGCGACGTCCTCGATCGCCATCTCACCACCGCCGCCGACGCTCTGGTCGACCAACTGGAGCTCCTCACCGTCCCGGAGTGACGTGTCCCCCACCGAACACCCCACCGAACCGTTGTCCGCCGAGGACCTCACCACCCTGCGCGAGATCGAGCGCCGGGTCCTGTGGCTCGCGGTGCGCATGGTCGACCACGCCAACCGCCGAGAAGGCGGCGAGGTGAAGGTCGGCGGCCATCAAGCGTCGTGCGCATCGATGGTGTCGATCATGACCGCCCTGTGGTTCGCGCACATCGGCGGCGAGGACAAGGTCGCAGTGAAGCCCCACGCGTCTCCGCTCTACCACGCGATCAAGTACCTGACCGGAGAGCTCGACGGCTCCTACCTCACGACCCTGCGCGAGCGGGGTGGCCTCCAGGCCTATCCGTCCCGCACCAAGGATCCCGACGTCGCGGACTTCTCGACGGGATCGGTCGGCCTCGGCGCGGTCGCGCCGCTGTTCTCGGCTGCGACCCGCCGCTTCGTCGACGCCCACTTCGACGAGCGGGGCCCGGCGCGCTTCATCGCCACGGTCGGCGACGCCGAGCTCGACGAGGGCAACGTCTGGGAGGCGATCGCCGACCCTGCGACCCAGGGCCTGTCGAACGTGACACTCGTCGTCGACCTCAACCGCCAGAGCCTCGACCGGGTCGTGCCCGACATCCAGGCCCACCGACTCCAGTCGTTCTTCGCCGACGCCGGTTGGCACGTCACCGAGGCGAAGTACGGCCACAAGCTCCAGGCCGCGTTCGCGGAGCCCGGTGGCGACGCACTGCGCGAACGCATCGACGAGATGCCCAACGAGGCGTACCAGGCGCTCTTCGCGCTCTCGGGGAAGAAGCTCCGCAAGAAGTTCCTCAAGGGTGGATCGTTGGCGTTGAAGGAGTGGGCCGACGGCGTCGACGACACGACCCTCGCCGACCTCGTGTTCAACCTCGGCGGTCACGACCTCGGCCTGCTGGTCGAGAAGTTCCGCGAATGCGATGCGATCACCGATCGACCGAGCGTCGTCTTCGCCTACACGATCAAGGGTTGGTCGCTGCCGATGGCCGGCGACCCGCTCAATCACGCGGCGCTGCTCAACGAGGAGCAGATCGACGACTTCCGAACCGAGCTCGGCCTGACGCGCGAGACCGAGTGGGACCGCTTCCCCACCGACTCCGCCGCCGGCCGCTGGTGCGGTGAGGTGGGCGGCGAGATCAACAACGAGCCCGCGAAGCCGAGACCGAACCTCCACGTGCCGGCCGGCGTCGCACGCTTCAGCGAAACCGCCTCACTGTCGAGCCAGGAGGCGTTCGGGCGCATCCTGACCGGCTTCGCCGACGTCCCCGACGTGCGCCCGCGCCTCGTCACGACCTCACCGGACGTGTCGATCTCGACCAACCTGGGCGGGATCATCAACAAACTGGGCGTGTTCAGTCCCGACGAGCGCGACGACCACGGCGGCGCCGACCGTCTCCTGCGCTGGGCACCGAGCCCCGACGGTCACCACATCGAACTCGGCATCTCGGAGATGAACCTCTTCCTGCTGCTCGGTCAGCTCGGGCTCGCCCACGAGCACCACGGCGAGATGCTGGTGCCGATCGGCACGGTCTATGACCCCTTCGTCCTGCGGGGTCTCGATGCCTTCGTGTACTCGCTCTACAACGCAGGCCGCTTCATCGTCGCCGGCACCCCGTCGGGGGTGACCCTCGCCCCCGAGGGCGGCGCCCACCAGTCGACCATCACGGCCTCGGTGGGCATGGAGCTGCCCGGGGTGTGCTTCTCCGAGCCTGCCTACGCGACCGAACTCGATTGGATCCTGTGCGATGCGGTGCGGCGTCTCCACGACGCCGACGGCGAGTCGGCGTATGTGCGCCTCTCGACCCGACCGGTCGATCAGCACCCTTTCGCGCTCGCGCGAGACCGCATCGGCACCGACGAGCTCCGACGCCAGGTCCTCGCCGGCGGCTACCGCCTGCGCGAGGGCGACCCGTCGCTCGCCGAGGGTCTGATCATCGCGACGAGCGGGGCGATGGTCCCCGAGGCCCTCGCCGCGGCCGACGAGCTCGAGGCCGAGGGCCTGGCGGCGACGGTGCTGATGGTGTCGTCCGCCGACCGCCTCTACCGAGGTTGGCAAGGCCAGGTCCGCTCGATCGTCGACGACCTCGCCCTGGTGCCCGACTCCGGCCACCTCGACTCCCTGGTGGCCGCAGCGGAGCGGGGCCGGCCGATCGTGTCGGTCCAGGACGCGGCCAGCCATTCCCTGGCCTGGCTCGGATCGGCCCTGGGCGCTCGTCAGATCGCGCTGGGTGTCGATCGATTCGGCGAGTCGGGCCGCATCGCCGACCTCCACGACATCACCGGGATCTCCACCGCCCACATCGTCAACGCCGGACTGGTCGCGACCGGCTCCTGACGCCCGTCGAGGGCGGAGCGATCAGCCGGCGATGCGATCCAGCTGATCGACGAGTTCGGGCCACGAGGTGTCGAGCATGATGTCGTGACCGCCGGATAGCACCACCGCCTCGGTGCCGTAGGCCGCGGCGAGGTGGTGCTGTTCGTCGAGGGTGAAGATCGTGTCGCCTTCGGCGGCGATGACGTGCACCGGGGTGGCCACCTTGGTCGGCTGCGGCGGTCGGAACACCATGGTGTTGATCGCGAACGCCGACTCGTTCTGGAGACGCGGGGTGAGCGCGTCGACGATCTCGGCCGGTGTGTCCGCGGTGAAGAACAGCTCGCGGACCAGATCGGGGTCATCGACCAGCCGGAGGTAGTCGGCGGTGACCATCGCCCGAAGGGTCCGGCCCGGATGGGCGCGCAGCGTCCGGAGGTTGGCGGCGAGCGCACCCCGAGCGGGCACCGACGCCACCAGGACGCCCGCCGCGGTGTCGCGGGACTCCAGGTACCGCTGGACGACATAGCCACCCATCGAGTGGCCGACGAGGATCGGCGGCGACGAGCAGGTCTCGACGGCGGCGACCACCGCGTCGACGTACTCGCCGATGCGGTTCCAGATCCGCTCCCGGCGACCCGGCGCCGAGTGGCCGGGCAGGGTGACCGAGGTGACCCGATGCCCCCGTTCGGCGAGCGCGTCGGCGACGTCGGCCCAACACCAGGAGCCGTGCCAGGCGCCGTGGACGAGGACGAACTCAGGCATGGGCCCGACGCTAGCAAGTCGGTCCAAAACGGGATCGAGTCGGGTCGTCGGCGGCGGTCCGATCGACCCGACTCGAGGCCGGGGGGGTTATGAGGTTGGTAGGGCTGGAGGGGGAATGCCCTACACCAGAGGCAACGTCACGACCCCCGGTTTGATTCCCGGAATCGGCGAAATGTCGCCGTCAGGACCCTCCGGAGGGGTCCGCGTGTCGCAGCTGTTCGACCTCGGCCTCCAGTTCGGCGATCCGGGCCCGCAGCTCGCGGGTGTGCTCGTCGAACGCCACCTGGACCTCGGGTTGGGTGAAGCGAGGGGTGAGGTACTTGGGGCAGTTCCAGGCGACGGCGTCGACCTCGATCGTGGTCGCCCCGTCGTGGCGTTCACCGTCGGCTTCGAGCACGCCGGCGAGGTAGGTGTCGAGTTCGGCGTGGTACGTCGCCCGTCCGTACACCTTGAGACGGGTCCGGTTCGGATAGTCGACCAGGATGAGGGCGACCCGGTCGTTCGCCGCCAGGTTGCCGGTCCCGAGGTACTGCTTGTTACCGTTGCGTTCGAGCCAGCCGATCGTCGTCGATCCGAGCACCTTCACCCAGCCCGGTTCGCCACCCTTGTGCTGCACGTAGGGCCAACCGGTCTCCCCCACGGTCGCCATGTAGAGCGAGTCACGGGCGGCGATGTGGGCGATCTCGGCGTGGCCGAGTCGCGGGTTGGTCACCGTGCGTTCATGGTTGGCCGCGTTCATCTCCCGCGAACCCTTCGCCTTCTGCAGGTCGAGGACGCTCGGGGTGAACGCGATGTCGAAGTACGGCTGGAGGGCCACGGTCAGCTCGGATCCTCGCGGCGGCCGTCGGCGTGGATCGCGAAGCGACCGGCGTCCGGGCCGTGGTTCGGGTCGGGGCTGGGCCACGGCCACCCGCCGAACTGGGTGCGCTGGTAGTCGTCGAAGGCCTGCATGATCTCCGCCCGCGTGTTCATCACGAACGGGCCCTGCTGAGCGACGGGCTCACCGATCGGCCGGCCCTGCAAGAGCATCATCTCGATCCCGCCCTCGCCGGCGACGAGCTCCAGGTCGCGGTCGGCGACGATCACCGCGCCGGTCCGTGCGTCGATCGGGTCGGCGTCGCCGATCTGCACCGTCGATCCCTCGAAGGCGTAGAGGACTCGGACGGTCTCCTCGCCCTGGGCGCGGGGCAGTGTCCACCGACCGCCGGCCGGGATGCGGATGTGCCAGACAGCGAGGTCGGCCTCGGGCTTCGCCGCCCACGAATCCGGTGGCGGCGGCGGGGCCTGGGTGTCGCCGAGGCGTCCGGCGATCACCGTCACCTCGGTCTCGACCCCGGCGGCGTCGACGAAACGCAGCCGTGGGGTGTGCTCGTTCCAGAGCATCGTGAAGTAGGGGTCGACCATCTTGTCGGCGGCCGGGAGGTTCAACCAGATCTGGAAGAGTTCGCCGGTGTTGGCCGATTCGCGGTTGACCAGCGGGAACATCTCACAGTGCTGCACCCCCTTGCCGGCGGTCATCCACTGGGTGTCGCCGTGGCCGAAGCGGGCGGTCGCGCCCATCGAGTCGGCGTGGTCGATCAACCCGTGGCGGACGTGGGTGATCGTCTCGAACCCACGGTGCGGATGTTGCGGGAAGCCGGGGACGCGGTCGCCGTGGTACATCGACCAGCCGTCCTGCTCGGAGAAGTCGTTACCGATGGTGCGTCCGGCGAGCTCGGCCGGCGCGGGACCGAGGTCGTCCTCGCCCGCGGGGTAGTGGTCGAGATGGTGGGCCACGAAGAGGAAGGGGTCGATCGTGGGCCACTGGGCGCCCAGCGGCACGGTCTGGAGGACGGGGGAAGCGGTCTCGGTGGTCATGCTCTTCTCAACGTATCCAGCCGCATCGTTTATTTCAATCTTGAATCATGCGGCGGAGCCTGCGCTTGACCCGATCTTGAACCCATCCAGGACCGCCGTTGACCGACGGCGACGAGGATCATCACCGAGGGCTCCACACCTCACTCCAACAACAAACACCGCCAACTCCGCACCCCGACTCCGGTCGGGGTGCGGAGCCCCTTTTCGGGACCGGAGGGGTCAGAGCCGACCGAGGAACGCCGCCACCTCGCCCTCGTCGAGCGGACGGCCGTAGTCGAAGTCGTCGGTCGCAGCGTCCACGATCTCCGCGTCGATCTCGTGGAAACGGTCATAGCCACCCAACGCCCGCTCGTCGCCGCGGCGTTCGCTGACGTACGCCACCTCGACGCTCACCGGCTTGTCACCGCAGCGCTGGTCGACCTCCGCGGCGATCTCCATCAGGTCGCGGTCACGGCTGACCACGATCACGACATCGCACTCGTCGGTCAGGATGCTGCCGACCGCATCGAGGGCGAGCGCGACGTCGATCCCCTTCTCCCGGGCACCGCGGTACTTCTCGACCTTCGCGGTGGTGCGGTCGGGTGCCGAGTCGTACCACGGAGGGTCGAGTTCATCGCGCGGAACCCGCCATTCCCAGTGGTACCGCAAGGTGCGCTCGGTCACCGACACGCCGGTCCGCCGGATCAGGTCGTGGCGGCGGCGGACGAGTTCGTGCATCCGCGGGTTCTCGTCCTCGTCATGGATCCCGGAGTAGTAGTGCGTGCCGACCAGTCGACGCCCCGGTCCTGCGAGCTCGCGGGCGAGCAGGAGCGGGTGCAGCCGGACACCGAAGCGGCGCTTCAGTCCCTTGAACAGGTTCTGGCCGTCGATGAACACCATCACGCGTGGAGCCGGGGCCGCAGGATTCGCCATACCGGCACCCTAGGCGCCGGGTCGCTACGGTCGAGCGGTGGCCGAGCCGCTGAAGAACGGATTCGATCGTTCGCTGGTCGAGCGCATCGGCGCGGCGGCCGCCGAGGCGGACGCGGGCGTCGACCGCGCCGGGTTCGAACGGCGCGTCGTCGCCACCCTCGACGATCTGGAGCTCAAGCACCGGGTCAACCTGATCGCCGACGAGCTCCTGGCGGCGTTCGGTGGTGCGTACCCGGCGGCCCTCCCCCACGTCGTCCGAACCGCGGAACTCGTCGCCGGAGGGTTCGATGACGGCGACGCCTGGGGGACGAGCATGGAGGCATGGCCGCTGTGCTCGGTGGTCGAGCGCCACGGACTCGCCCACCCGACCGAGTCGCTGGCGGCGATGGAACGCCTGACCCGGGCGTTCTCGTGTGAATTCGCGATCCGCCCCTTCCTCGAGCACCATCTCGACCAGACGATCGACGCCTGTCGTGGCTGGACACGATCGCCGCATGCCGCCGTGCGCCGGTTGCCCTCGGAGGGGACCCGCCCCTACCTGCCGTGGGGCCCCAAGGTGACGGCCCTGCTCGCCGATCCCGAGATCGGCATCGGGCTCGTCACCGCCCTGCGCCACGACCCCGACGAGGTCGTCCGTCGTTCGGTCGCCAACCATCTCAACGACGTCGCCCGCGATCACCCCGAACGAGTGGCGTCGATCGCCGCGAGCTGGCTCGACGAACCCGAGACCGAGCCCGGCATGGTGCGCCATGCGCTTCGCGGGCTGGTGAAGAAGGGGCACCCCGGCGCCATGGCCGCCCTCGGGTTCGTCACCGATGCGTCGGTGTCGGTCGAGAGGTTCACCGTCACCCCGGATCACCTGCACCTCGGCGGCTCGATCGACCTCGAGGCCACGATCCGATCCACGGGCACCCGAACCCAGCGCATGGTGGTCGACTTCGTCATCCACCACGTCGGCGCTCGCGGCGAGACCAATCCCAAGGTCTTCAAGTGGACCACCGTCACGCTCGAGCCCGGCGAGACGACAACCCTGCACAAGCGGCGGCGGATCCAGACCGCGTCGACCAGGCGCTACCACGCCGGCGTGCACCGGGTGGAGCTGCAGATCGCCGGGTCGGTGGAGGCCGACGATGCGTTCGACCTCCTCGACGCCAGTCCGTGACCGGACGACCGTCTTGACGAAACCCTGAGACAGCGACGAGGTCACCGTGAACCGGTGAGCACACGATGGCCCCATGACCACGACCTCCCCCATGCCTCACCGCGGCGCCGACAAGCCGTTGGGCATGTTCATCGGGCTGTTCAACGCCCTCGCCCTCTACACGATCGTCGGGGTGCTGATCGCCCTCGCCATCTGACGATCCCTCCCCGAGCCGCCCGTCATCGCATCTCCCGGGCGACAACCGCGCGATTCGCGACAAAACTGTCGCCTGCGACGTCCGGACGGGGCACGCAGAACCACGGAGGTGCCTCGATGGCTGGGGTGATGGACGAACTGATGGAACAGCTGGGTCGCTCGGGCGGCGATGGCGGGCTCGGCGGCATGCTGGGCGGACTGCTCGGCGGGGGCGACGATCCCGACACCGCGGCCAAGACCGAGAAGGCCGCCAACCTCGGCATGGAGGCGATGCTCGGCGGACTCGCCCGCAACGCCGAATCCAAGCGCGGTGCCCGCTCGCTCGCCAAGGCGCTCGAGAAGCACGACGGTTCGGTCCTCGATGACATCCCGAACGCGCTCGGTTCGAACCAGAACACGGCCGACGGCGAGAAGATCGTCGACCACGTCTTCGGCGACAACAAGGACCAGGTCGTCCAGTCCCTCGCCGGAAAGTCGGGCCTCGACCTCGGCAGCGTCACCAAGCTGTTGCCGATGCTCGCACCCCTCGTGATGGGCATGATCGGCAAGAAGAACAGCGGCGGGGGCGCCGGTGCACTCGCCGGCATGCTCGGCCAGGAATCGGGTGGATTCGACCTCGGCGATCTCGTCGGGATGCTCGGCGGGGGCACGGGCACCAAGGGTGGGCTCGGCGCCCTGCTGGGCGGGCTCTTCGGCGGGCGCCGCTGAGCCGTCGGCGCACGGAACCTCCGTGCGCCTCACAGCGATCGGCCCTACGCTCCGCGGGTGCGTGGTCTGAGCCGAGCCGTATGGATCATGGGTGCCCTCTCCGCCTGTCTGGCGATGGGGTACGGCGTGCTGTTCACGATCGTCGCGGACTACCGCGACGCCTACGGGATCAGCGAGACCGCGATCGGTTGGCTGATCGGGGTCGGGTTCATCGCGGGCTTCTTCGCCCAGACCTTCATCGCGCCGATCGCCGATCGTGGCCATGCCCGCCGGGTGATCCTCGCCGGCGTGGCCATCAACGTCCTCGGACTCCTCGGCATGGCGTTCGGCGAGACCCTCGAGGTCCTCATGGCCGGCCGGATCGTGTCCGGCATCGGGATCGGTGCCGCCCTCCCGGCGATCCGGCGGATCGTGATCCTCACCGACACCGAGAACGTGGGCGAGAACCTGGGCCGGCTGCTCTCGGCCGATGTCTTCGGGTTCGCGATGGGTCCGGCCGTGTCGGCCCTCCTGGTCTCCGAGCTCGATCTCGGTCTCGCGTCGCCGTTCATCGTGGTGGCGGCCGCGACCGTGATCCTGCTCCCACCGACGATGCGCCTCGCCGTGGAGGAGACCGTCGATCCGTCGGGCCAGCGCCTCGCCGTCGACCTGCTGCGATCGCGGGTGGTGGCCGGCGCGGTCGTGCTCGCCGCCGGCGTGTTCTTGATGATCGGCGCGTTCGACGCACTGTGGGATCTCGTCCACGAAGACCTCGAGACGCCGGAGTGGATGGCCAATCTCGGCATCACCCTCTTCGCCGTCCCCCTGATCATCCTCGGCCCGACCGGTGGGCGGCTCGCCCAACGGGTGGGGCCGTTCCGCGTCGCGGCGGTCGGCCTCGTCTTCGGCGCCTTCTTCATCTTCATGTACGGCCAACTCCCCAGCGGGAGTTGGATCTTCACCTTCACGATGTTCCATGCGATCACCGACGCACTGACGATCGCATCGTCGGGGGTCGCCGTCGCCATGGCCGTCCCGGAGGAACGCCAGGCCGGAGCCCAGGGGCTCATCGGCGCGGCGCAGGCGCTGACGGGCGGCATCACCGCCGGGGTCATCGGTGGCATCTACGAGGGTTCGGGCCGAGCGGCCGCGTACACGACGGCGTCGATCGCCATGCTCGTCGTGACCGTGATCGGCATGTGGTTGGCCGCCGACTTCTGGCGCAACCGCACCCATGAGGCCCATGCGGCCACAGGCGACGGTGGGGCCGCCGATGCACGCCCGCGCCACCAGGCCCGACGCCCGAAGGTCCGCGACCGCTGACATCGACTCGCCCCCACCCCGACCCACGACCGTCCGGCACGAGCACCGGCGGTGGCGGTTGCCCGGCCGGACGGCGGAGGGGGTTGTGGGTTGTGAGCCGAACCTACCCAACCCGAGGTCGGCCCGGGTGGCCGGTCGGCGACGGTGCGATGAACGTCGGGTGACATCGCGGCACGACCGGGGCCGCCGCCATTGCCTCGCGACCCTCGGCGTTTGCTAGACCGTTCGGGCACCGCAACCCGACGCCGACCGCCCGGCGCCGTGAGGAGGAACCATGAAGGTCGACGGAGGCCTGGGCAACTCGCCCGACATCGCTTCGATCATCGCCAACGCGAAGGCCCAGGAAGCCGCCGGTTACGACGGCGTCTGGACTGCGGAGACGAACCACGACCCGTTCCTCCCGCTCGTCTTGGCCGCCGAGCACACCGAGACCTTGGAGGTCGGCACCTCGATCGCGGTGGCGTTCGCCCGCAACCCGATGTTGTTGGCGAACCTCGGTTGGGACCTGCAGGCCTTGAGCAAGGGCCGTTTCAACCTGGGCCTCGGCACCCAGATCAAGCCCCACATCACCAAGCGGTTCTCGATGGAGTGGAGCAAGCCGGCGGCTCGGGCCAAGGAGATGGTGTCGGCGATCCAGGCGATCTGGGACACCTGGGAGCACGGCGAGCCGCTGCAGTTCCGCGGCGAGTTCTACACCCACACCCTGATGACGCCGTTCTTCACGCCCGACAAGGCCGACCTGGGCGACTTCGGCCGCCCCAACATCTGGCTGGCCGGGGTGGGCGAGCTGATGACCCGCACCGCGGGCGAGGTCTGCGATGGCTTCATCTGTCACGGCTTCACGACCGAGACCTATCTGCGGGAGGTGACGTTGCCGAACCTGGCGGAGGGGCGGGAGCGAGCGGGCAAGTCGATGGACGACTTCATGATCTCGGGTCCGTTCTTCGTCGTGACCGGCACGACCGAGGAGGAGTTCGACCACGCGATGGCGGCCACCAAGCAGCAGATCGCGTTCTACGGGTCGACGCCGGCGTATTCGAAGGTGTTGGAGATCCACGGCTGGGACGACCTGCAGCCCAGGCTCAACACCCTGTCGAAGCAGGGCGACTGGAAGGGCATGGGTGAGCTGATCACCGACGAGATCCTCGAGACGTTCGCGGTCGTCGGCGAGCCGGACACGATCGCGGCGGGTCTGCTCGATCGCTACGGCGATGTGGTGGATCGCATCAGCTTCTATGCACCGGGCCAGAGCGACATCACCGCGTACCGCCCGGTCATGGACGCGATCAAAGCCGGCTGAACGGAGCCGGTCATCGACAAAGCCGGCTGAACGAAGCCGGTCATCGACAAAGCCGGCTGAACGAAGCCGGTCATCGGTTAGCTGCGGGTGGAGCGGATGCGGTCGAGTTCGGCGCGCAGTGGGGCGGTGGCGTCGAGTTCGCGCAGCGGCACGACCCGTTCGCGGTGCATGTGGCGAAGGGCCGGTCCGTTGCCGATCCGTTCGGCGAGGAACTCTGCGACGCCGATCGTGAACGGTGACCGCGGGGTGGCGCCCTCCTGGAGCAACTTCCAGGCGTGTTCGTGTTCGCCCTGGTGGATGGCGAGCGCAGCGAGACCGACGAGTGCGTCGTTGCTGCGCCGGGCGAGCCGGCCGAGCAGGGCGTCGTAGCCGAAGGTGACGACGAGGTCGGCGGCTTCGTTGATCCGGCCGAGTTCGATCAGGGCGACGGCGCGCAGGATCGGGGAGGAGTCCCAGACCGACTTCCACCACGGGTAGGAGTCGAGGAGCTCGATCGCGGCCTCGGGTTCGCCGCACATCACCTCGGTCGCGGCGACGGAGAGGCCGCAGAGCACGTACTGGGCGGATTGCGAATCGAGGGCGTCGAGCATGTCGAGTCCGCGTCGGAAGGCGACCCGTGCGTCCTCGTAGTGGCCGCCGTACAGCGCGAGGCATCCGAGCGCCCATTCGAGCGGCGTCAGGTGGTGGTTGTCGAGGTCGTGCTCTCGCACGATGGCCCGTCCCCGCTCGACGAGGCCGGGGACCCGTTCGGGGAACTGTCGGCAGCACAGCGCGGCGTACACACCGAGGGTCTGGGCCTGCACGAGCGGGGTCACACCGGGGACGGCGAGGAGTCCCTCGTAGTGGCGGAACACCTCGGTGAAGTCGTCGAGCTGGATCAGGACCGTCGCCAGCATGTACTGGATCCAGTCCCGAGAGACGAGCAGGTCGGGGTCGGGACGTTGCCCGGCGGCGGTCGCCTGCGCCAGCTCGGCCTCCAACGCCTTGTGGATCCGCTCGAGCCAGCGCCGGCCCTCCGTCGCCGGGATCTGTGTGTCCCACAGCCCGAAGGCGCCGAAGGCGAGTTCGGCCGCCTCGCTCCACCGGTCGTTGGCGGTGAGGTGATCGAGGGTCGAGGCGATGTTGGGCCACTGCCACTCGAGTCCGATCGCCCGGTCGAGGGACCACGCGTCCGCGAAGGTCGAGGCATGCGCGAGGGCGCAGTAGTGACCGACGTAGGCATCGAGCGCCGACGCCGCGTCCTCGGCGCGGGCCAGCTGGTCGCCGGCGTAGATGCGCACCGTCTCGAGGAGCCGGTAGCGCCGCGATTGCCCGGTCAGATCGGTGTCGGCGACCAGCAGGCTCTTCGCGACCAGCGAACCCAGCGCATCCATCGCGTCGTACTCGTCGAGATCGCCCACCGCCGCTGCGGCGGCGAGGTCGAACGTGCCCACGAACAGCCCGAGCCGACGGAAGAAGCGCTGCTCGTCCTCGTCGAGCAGGTCGTAGGACCAGTCGAGGGTCGCCTGCAGGGTACGGCGGCGATGCCGCCCGATCCCGCCCGACAGCAGCCGGAAGCGGTCGGCCATCCGGTTCAGGATCTCTGACGGGCTCAGCACCGCGATCCGGGCGGCGGCGAGCTCGATGGCGAGCGGCATGCCGTCGAGGCGGCCACAGATCTCGCCGATGGTGAAGCGGTCCTGCTCGCTCATCTCGAAGCCGGGGTCGGCCGCCTTGGCTCGGGCCGCGAACAAGTCGATCGCCGGGGAGTTCGGGTCGCTGTAGGCGAGCGACGGGACGGCCACCACGACCTCGCCGTCGACCCCGAGGCGCTGGCGGGTCGTGGCGAGGAGCGCGGTCGACGACGATTGGCGCAACAGCGCTTCGGCGAACTCGACGGCGGCGTCGAGGACGTGCTCACAGTTGTCGAGGATCAGCAGCGCGTCGCGGTGGGCGAGATAGTCGACGAGCTGCCCGACCGGCGCGTCGGCTCCGGTGAGCTCGAACCGCACCGCTCGAGCGATCGCCGCCGGCAACTCCTCCCCCTCCGAGACGGCGGAGAGGTCGGCGAAGTAGCAGCCGTCGCTGCGGCCCGGAAGTTCCTGCAGGCCCACCTCGACCGCGAGCCGGGTCTTGCCACAGCCGCCGATGCCGGTGAGCGTCACCATCGAGGCGGACTCGAGCAGCGCCCGGATCTCGCGCACCTCGTCGCCGCGCCCGATGATGGCCGATCCTGCGGCGGGAAGGGTCGTCAGCGCGGGATCGACCGACCGCAGGGGCCGATGCGAGTCGATGCCGACCTGATGGATCGCCACGGGATCGGGGACGTCGCGCAGGCGATGGGCGCCGAGGAATCGCGACTCGATGTCGACCACGGTCTGGACCGCCTCGGTCATGAGGATCTGACCACCGTTGGCGAGGCTCTCGACCCGCGCGGCCGTGTTCGGCACCGGACCGAAGTAGTCGCCGTCGCGCTGGGTCGCGCGACCCCGATGCAGACCGATGCGCACCCGCAGTTCCGGTCCGTCGCTCCAGTCGAACTGGTCGAGTCGCTGTTGGATCGCCGTGGCGGCGGCCACCGCGGCCTTGGGATCCTCGAACGCGGCGCGGAAGTGATCGCCGGCCCACCCGAAGACATAGCCGCCGCGTTCAGCGACCGCGTCCTTGATCAGCTCGTCGTGAGCCTCCAGCGATCGGGCGGTCGCGGACGCGTCGGCGGCCCACAGGCGAGTCGAGCCCTCGACGTCGGTGAACAGGAACGTGACAATCCCGGTCGGCGCTTCGCTTGGAGAACTCATCGCGACGGTCCCATCATCGGTTCGATCCGTCAGCCCTGATCGGGCGAGTCGTCGGGGGCTTCGAGGCGGTAGAACGCCGCCGCGTTGTCGGCCAACAACGCGGCCCGGTCGGAAGCGTCGAGGTCGCTGATTATCTCGAGGAAGGCGTCCCACAGGGTCTCGTAGTCGACCGACACCTTGTCCATCGGGAAGTTGGAGGCCAAAAGACAGCGTTCGACGCCGAATGTCTCGATCCCGAATCGAACGTGCGGTCCGAGCGCATCGACCACCTCGCCGACCGACGGGGCGGTTTCGCGCTCGTGGAAGCCGAACCCGACGATCGGCATCAGCAGACCCGACAGCTTGCAATGGACGTTGCGGTTCGCCGCGACGGCGACCAGGCCGGCGTGCCAGTCGTCGAGGATCTGGGCGCGGGCGTGGTCGGTCTCGCCCTGTCCGCCGTGGGGACCCGCCAAGCCGACCGGGGTGCCCATGTGGTCGAGCATGAACGTCGTCATGGGCACGTCGCCGATCAGGTCGGCGAGGTCGGCGAGCTGGCCGTGGTAGCACCACGCCTCGTAGGTGAGGTGCCGTTGCCCGAGCGTCGTCAAACCGGCCCGGAGCGCGTCGCTGCGGATCCGTTCGGGGTCGGTCCACGAGTGGACCCGCTTGTCGGGGTGCGCGGCGAGGATGTCGCGGATCCCGCGGAGCCGGCCGCTGGCGATCGAGTGGGCGTCGACCTGGGCTTCGAGGGCGTCGGCGTCATCGACCGTCGCGTGGCCCACGATGGCGAGCGGCGGCTCGTCGAGCCGATCGAGCCACTGGGTCTCCCCGACCGGCCCGAGCGTTCCGCGAGCGGTCCATCCCGCTTCGACGTGCACGATGCCGTCGACCCGGTGATGGCCGACCGACGCGCGGAAGTCGGCCGGGAGATGGGCGCTGAGGACGTGTCGGGGGTCGCCGACGAAGTCGATCAACGGGGTCGGCGTGGCGGCCCGTGCGACGCGCTCGAGGGCGCCGGGCCACCGTCCGAGCAACTTGACCAGCGGCGTGATCTGGCGCGGGGTCGTGCGCGGGTCCCAGAGGTGGACGTGGGGATCGATGATCCGCGGTGGCTGCGGCTCGTGGGTCACGGCGCCTGACCGTACCGGCCCACACCCCGGACGATCCAGGCCGCAGCGGCCGGAGTCAGGTGGCCGCCAGGCCCAGGATCCGTCGGGCGTTGCCCGAGAGGAACGGCTCCCAGGCGCCGTCGCGCAACGGGAGGTCCGCCAACTCGGCGGTGATGCGCTCGAGGCTCAGCGCCATCGGGAAGTAGCCGCCGTAGAGGACCTTCTCACGGCCCCGCGTGTCGAGGAAGTCGAGCACCGCCGACGGGTAGTGACGGGGTGCGAACGCAGAGGTCGAGTAGTGGAGACCGGGCCACTTGAGCAGGAGCTTGACGGCGAGGTCGACCCACGGTTCCCCGCCGTGGCGCATCACGATCGTGAGGTCGGGGAAGTCGTAGCAGACCCGATCGAACCGCTCGACGTGTTGGGGCGCCGTCGGTACCCGAGGTCCCGGCACCCCGGCGTTCACGAAGACCGGGAGGCCGAGTTCGCTGCACGTGGCGTAGATCGGATACCACGCAGCCGCGTCGACGGGCACCGGGGGCAGTGGCCCGACCGGGAAGAACGACACGGCCCGGGTGCCGAGCGCGGCGTGTTCCTCTCGGATCCGCCGGACCGCCCCCATGATGTCCAGCGGCTCACCCAGACGACCGACGTGCGTCTCGAGCACGAAGCGGTCCGGGTGCCGGCGTGCCGCGTCGAGGGCCTCGGGCCGGCCGGTGTTGACCAGCCCGACCGCGATCCCGTGGCGGTCCATCTCGCCGAGGGTGGCGGCCACCGCGTCGGCCGGCCGATCGTCGGGCACGTCGGTGAACATGTAGTCCGCGGTGTGGGCCGTGCCCCGGTGGCTCGATCGGACCTGCGGAAGCTCACGGTCGCCGCCGGCCGGCGCGGTGAAACCGATCATCGTGTCGACGATCGGAATTCCCCTCACCCCGGCCATGTCGGGCACCCTAGAGCGCATGGGCGAAGCCACGGGAAGCGATCCGCACCTCAACGCCGACGGAGAACCGGTCGTCGTCATCGAACGACCACGCGACCACACCGCGGTCATCCGGATGAACCGACCCGAACGGATGAACTCGATGGCGTTCGAGCTGATGCTGCCGCTGGCCGACGCCCTCGACACCGTCGACACCGACAACACCATCACCTGTGTCGTACTCACCGGCACCGGAGCCGGCTTCTGCTCCGGAGCCGACACCCGCGACACCATGCCGCCGCCGAACATCGACGGCCTCGGCCTCAGTGGGATCGCGACCAAGGCGATGGCGACCCTCGCCGAACTCGTGCCGCGCATGCGGCGCATGACCAAGCCGGTGATCGCCGCGATCAACGGCGCCGCGATCGGGGGCGGCATGTGCCTGACCCTGGGCGCCGACATCCGTCTGGCCGGCGCCTCGGCCTACTTCCGAGCCGCGGGCATCAACAACGGGTTGACCGCGACCGAGCTCGGCCTGTCGTTCCTGCTTCCCCGTGCGATCGGCGCGACCCACGCCTTCGAGATCATGCTGTCGGGGCGCGACGTCGACGCCGAGGAAGCGGCCCGGATCGGCCTCGTGTCGCGGGTCGTCCCCGACGCCGAACTGCTCGATGCCGCCCTCGACCTGGCCGACCAGATCAACGGCTGGAGCACGCAGGGCGTCGCCCTCACCAAGAAGATGATGTGGTCCGGACTCGAGACGGCAAGCCTCAGCGCAGCGATCGAACTCGAGAGCCACACCCAGCTCTATGTGCGGCTGACGACCGAGAACTTCCAGGAGGCCACGCGCGCCCGCGCGGAAGGCCGCCCGCCCCAGTTCCGGGACTGACCGGCTCCGCCTAGGCCTCGTCGACCAGCGGCACGACCTGCTCGCGGAAGGCCGCGAGGCTGTCGACGTACTCCGCGGCGTCGCGGGCCCGGAACTTGAGATGGATCACGTTGCACCCGAGGTCGCGTGCCGCCCGGATGTCGGCGGCCAGACCGTCGACTCCGCCCTGGAGCCAGTGCATCCCGATGTCGTCGGGCGGGTCGCCGAGGATGTAGCCCCACGGGGTCATGTAGCCGATGTCGAGCGGCACGTCGGCGGGCCGACCGGCGGCGACCGCGGCCTCGCGCATGACCTCGATGGCCTGGGGGTACTCCTCCTTGGGCAGACCCATCGGGATGTAGCCGTCGCCGACGCGGCCGGTTCGCCGCCAGGCCGCCCTCCCTGCGCCGCCGATCCAGATCGGCAGCTCGTCCTGCACCGGCTGGGGCGACACCCCGACGTCGGCGTAGGAGAAGTGCTCGCCCTCGTGGCTCACGTAGGTCTCGGCGAACGCACCTCGAACGGCGTCGAGGGTCTCGTCGAGACGGCGGCCGCGGGTGGCGAAGTCGACCCCGAGCGCATCGAACTCGGCCTCGACGTGGCCCGCACCCACCCCGAGGATCGCCCGTCCCCTCGACAGATGGTCGAGCGTGCCGAACGCCTTCGCGGTCTGCAGCGGGTGGCGGTAGGCCGCGATCCACACCACCGACAGCAGCCGGGTGTGCTCGGTGTGAGCGGCCAGATACGACAGCGTCGCCACGGTGTCGTACCAGGTGGTGGTCATGCGGGCTGCGTACTCGTTGTCGGGGATGGCGACGTGGTCACAGACGCCGACGAAGTCGTAGCGATGGTGGTCGGCCGCCTTGGCGATGGCGACGAGATCGTCGACGGTGGCCGTGTCCTCCCACGGATCGACGAGGGTCCGGGTCAGCGTCTGGATCGGCAACTGGAGGCCGAACATCCAGCCGTCGGCGGGTGTCAACGCGGTCATGGTCGGGTCCTTGCCATGGACCGAACCTAGATCAGCGATCACTCCCCGCCGCAAAGTGCAACGGCAGCGCGGTCGTGCGCTTCATCTCCTCCATCACGAACACGCTGCGGACGTCGTAGAGGTCGACCCGGCCGATGAGGCGCTTGTAGAAGTCGTCGTAGGCCTCGATCGACGGCACGACCACCTTGAGCGTGTAGTCGATCTCGCCGCTGATGCGGAACGCCTCGACGATCTCGGGCAGGTCGGCGATGGCGGCTGCGAACCGCTCGAGCCATGCCGCGCTGTGATCGTTGGTGCGGACATGGACCATCACCGTGACGCCGAGCCCGATCGCTTGGGGGTCGACGAGGGCGACCCGTCCGGTGATCACACCTTCACGTTCGAGGATCTGGACCCGCCGCCAGCACGGTGTCGAGGTCAGCCCCACGTGCTCGGCCAACTCGCGCGCGGTGAGTGAGGCATCCTGTTGCAGGAGACGCACGATTTCCCGATCGATGTCGTCAAGATTCAAGGATCATCCTCCTCGATCGATGATCTGTAGGACATTCTGCCACGGATCCAGCGAAACCACGCGAGATACGCACAGAAGCGTCATCTCACGTTCCGTACGGTGGAGTCATGGCGCTGACGAACCCCTTCACCGAACACCCCCGCTCCGCTGGCGAGACCTACTTCCAGCACATGCGGGTGGCGCTCGGCTTCGCCCGCCAGACGATCGGCGCCGGGCTCGCCGCCCTCGTCCACGCGTTCTTCCCGATGTTCCACGAGACGACCACGAGCGAACGCATCAAGTGCCTCAACGCCTGCATCGAGACCGGTGACCGCGACCGGATCACCATGCTCAAGGCCGCCCGAATGGCGCCGTGCAGCGAAGCCGGCGGCGAGGACACCTCCCCGGTGCCGGCCGAATCCACCGAGCCGGCGGTTTTGACCGCGTCGTAGTCCCCCGGGGACCATCACGGGGTGAGCGAACCCCAGAGCCCCGAACCACAGGACATCTCGATCGCGACATCGGTCGCCGTCGTCACCGGCGGTGCGAGCGGCATCGGCAAGGGCATCGTCGGCGCCCTCCTGCGACGGGGTGCCTCCGTCGTCGTCGCCGACATCGAGCAGCACGCCATCGAAAACACCGTCGCCGAGCTCGGCGCGCTCGGGCCGGTGAGCGGTGTGCGCACCGACATCACCGACGAGCACTCGGTCCACGCGTTGGCCGAGACGGTCTACGAGCGACACGGCCGCGTCAATCTTCTCTACAACAACGCCGGGGTCACCTCCGGGGGCGGGGGCAAGCCGTGGCAGCAGGAACCCAACGACTGGCGCTGGTGCTTCGGCGTGAACGTGTTCGGCACCGCGATCTGCACCTCGGAGTTCGTGCCTCGCATGATCGACGGCGGCGAGCCCGGGCAGGTGGTCAACACCTCGTCGGGCGACGGCGGCTTCGCGCCGGTCCCGACCGCATCGGTCTATGCGGCGTCCAAGGCCGCGGTCAGCTGCTTCACCGAGGCGCTGCATCACAACCTCGTCTCCGAGGGCACCCAGCTGCGGGCATCGGTCTTCTACCCCGCCGGCGGCCTCCAGCGGACCGGGCTGTTCACCGCGCAGCGCAACCGGCCCGAGCACCTGCAGCGAGTCGGCGAGGGCACCGGCCGCAAGAGCATGTCCTTCGACGAGATGAAGGCGTTGCTCGAGAAGGCGGGGCGTGACGTCACCGAGGCCGACCTCGACGCCCAGGGCGACTTCGTGGTCGAACAGACCCTCGCCCGTCGCTACATCATCACGATGGACCTGCGCGACACGGTCGACCTGCTGCATCGCCGGGCCGATGCGATCGGGGCGTTCGACGTACCACCCCACCACGGCATGCCGAAGATGACCTGAGGGTCACCCGCGGCGGAGGTCGGCGCGGAGATGGACGGCGATGGCCGCGCCGACGACCATCGCCCCGACCAGGCTCACCAGCGGCGGGGTCTCCCGGAGCAGCACCCAGGCGAGCCCGATGGCGATCGGCGTCTCCGCCGACCCGAGCAGACCCGACTCCGCTGCGGGGATCAGGCGGGTGCCTTCGGTCCACAGCACGGTCGCGAGCGCGAACACCAACCCGAACGCGAGCAGCAGGATGACGTCGTCGGTCTCGACGTCGAGGGGATCGGAGGCGATCCATCCGGCACCGAAGAGCAACAGCGACGACGCCGCCGCGGCGAGCGGTGCGTCGGTGTCGGGGAACGCACGGATCAACACCATGTAGAGGGCGTTGAGCACGACCATGGCGATCGCGACCGCGTCACCGGTCAGGTTCGCCGAGCCGAGGCTGCCGCTCACGATGATCGCGACCCCCACCAGGGTCACCGCGGCGGTGGTGAGGGTCCGCCGCGGGACCAGCGCTCCGAGGATGAGCCGCTCGAGGAGTGCGGCCACGAACGGGATCGTCGCGTAGATGACCGACACGTTGGCGACGAAGGTGTGCTTGAAGGCGACGATGAACGTGATCGATCCGACACCGCCGACGACCGCCAGGATCCAGCCGCCCGATCCGAGGCGGAAGACCTCGCGACTCGAGCGCCCCCGTCCCCGGACGCGCACATAGGCGGCGATGCCGATCGCACCGACGAGGCCCCGCCACGCCAGCACCGTCCAGCTCCCGGCGTCGATCGCCTTGGTCAGCACGCCGGAGAAGCTGAACATCACCGCCGAGCCCAGCACCAGCGCCGGCCCCACCCATCGGGGGCCCACCGGTTGATGCACCGTCGTCGGTTCGGGGTCGATGGGATGATCAGACATACGCTGATGTCGAACGTACGCACCGGGCCTCCAACCCAGAAGCACGACTCTTCGCCTCAGACCACTGGATTCCGAATGACTGAACTCCACCGAGACCTCCCGCCGCTCGCCACCCTCCCGGTCTTCGAGGCCGCGCACCGCCACCGGAACTTCACCCGGGCGGCCGACGAACTCTTCCTCTCCCAGGCGAGCGTGAGCCGCCGGGTCCGCGAACTCGAGGCCGACCTCGGCGTGACGCTGTTCGAACGGGGCCGCTACGACGTCGTGCCCACCGAGCACGCAGAGGCGCTCGCAGTGGCCGTCCGCACGTCGCTGCACGCCCTGGCGAGCGCGGCCGCCGGCCTGCGCCGGAGTGCATCGGGCGACGGCGCGCTCA
This sequence comes from Actinomycetota bacterium, assembly GCA_039193795.1. Lineage (GTDB taxonomy): Bacteria > Actinomycetota > Acidimicrobiia > Acidimicrobiales > Aldehydirespiratoraceae > UBA11606. Next base: position 71,205 of record JBCCWI010000001.1, read on the forward strand.
CGGTGTTGGCCGATCCGGCCCTGACCGTCGCCTGGGTCGTCCCCGTGGTCGGGGCCTACCAGCGCCGGCACCCCGGCCTCAAGATCCGGGTCGTGTCGTCGTGCGAGGCGATCGAACGGACGCGGGAGCCCTTCGACATCGCCCTCCAGTACGGCCACCACGAGCCCAGCGCCTACGAGGTCCGCTTCGTCGCCCACGAGGCCGTCTTCCCGGTCTGCGCGCCGGCGATGGCCGAGGGCCTGCCCGCCGAGCCGACCACCGCGGACCTCGGCGGCGTGCAGCTGCTCGACGTCGAGTACGAGAACCCGTCGTGGGCGACCTGGCGACACGTCTTCGACGCCCTCGAGTCCGCACCGCCCGACCTCGACCAGTCGATGGTGTTCAGCTCCTACCAGGCCAGCCTCGAGGTGGCCGAACGCGGCGACGGGATCGCGCTCGGATGGGAGCGTTCGGTCGAGCCCCGCCTCACCGCCGGAACCCTCGTGCGCGTGCCGGGCATCACCCTGCCCGAGGCCGGGACGATCAACGCCTACCGCCCGCGCCCGTCGACCGCCCGACCCCACGTCGACGAGTTCCTCGACCTCCTCGTGGCCGAGGCCGAGCTCGCCTGACCGGCGTCGGCGGCGCTACCAGTCGTGGGTGAGTCCGGCGGCGACCCGCGGCAGCCACAGATCGGCCATGTCCATCCCGGTGTTGTCGCCCTGCCCCTCGAAGACCGTGAGGGTGAGGAGCTGGAAGACCGCGTTGATGCGATAGGCCGCGTCGACACCGCGCCGCAGTTCGGCCGGATCGAAGGCGACCCCGTAGGACGAGAGGGCGGCGTGGTAGTGCGCCACGTGCTCGGGGAGCTCGTGGATCCGGTCGGCGTCCAGACAGCTGCTGAGCAGGTAGCCGACGTCGTACCCCGGGTGTCCGCACGAGACCATCGCCCAGTCGAGGATGATCGCCGTGCCGTCGGGGGCGAACATGAAGTTGTCGCTGCGACTGTCGCCGTGCACGAGGGCGTAGCGGGTGTTGGTCACCACGACGTCGTCGGCGAATCGGTGGGTGGCCTCCTCGAGGCGGGCCCGAGCCTGGTCACCGCACCAGTCGTAGCGGTCCTGGGCCACGGCGAGCGCCGCCGTGCGGGCGACGTCGCTCAGCAGGGTCGGCGTCGAGGTGACCATGTGCACGAAGGTCTCGTCGTCGCCGTCGAGTTCGGGCGACCTCCAGAACGCGGCGTGCAGGCCGGCGAGCGCGTCCATCGCCGCACGGATCTCGTCGGGGCCGGGAGGGTCATTGAGGTCGAACACGGCGCCGGCGTCGCCCATGTCCTCGATCAGCAGGGCGTAGCGGCGCGAGGTCGGCCGCAGGTACTTCACCGTGTTGCGCGAGATCCATCGCTTCACCGCGACCGGCAGCGACTCGATGACCCGCACGGTCCGGGGCCCCGGCTGCCCGTGGGATCCCGGGTCGTAGTCGGCGCCGAGATAGGCCGGGGTGCGCACGGGGACGCGATCCGCATAGCGCTGGTAGAAGCGGATCTCCCGGGCGTAGGAGTCGTAGGACTCCGTGATGCCCCGGGTCTGCGCCTGTGACGCCGCGAACTTGGCGACCGCGGTGGCCGGAGCCCCGTCCCCGCTGATCCGCACCCGAACGGTCTGCCCGGTCATCCCGACACCACCGCCGAGCGGTTCGACGGCGATCGCCTCGACCGAACCGTCGACCCCGGCGCCGCGCAGGGCGGTCCCGACCCACTCGGCGGTGAGTTCGTCGGGGGTGTTGGGGATGAACGCGTCCTTCGGCTTCGGCTTCGCCATCGGAGCGGACACTAGCCCGGGCCCCTCGGCCGCTCCGAACGCGACCCGACGGCCTTGCGGACGGCGGGTGGGTAGGGTCGATCGCCTATGCGCCTCGACGAGACCCCCACCCCGGACGACACCGTCGGCCTCCTCGAGGGCATCGCCACGACCCGGTCGATCCGGCGGTACCGCGACGAACTGGTGCCCGACGATGTCCTGCGCGACCTCTGCTTCGCCGCGAGCCGCGCGCCGACGGGGAGCAACCGTCAGGCGTTCCGCATGATCGTGCTCACCGACGGCGACGTGGCCGAACGGGCGAAGCAACTCATCGCCGAGGGCGCCCGGGAGCAATGGTCGGCCAAGCGACGCAACGACGGCTACGAGGCCGGCAGTGGCACCGACGACGACTCGCCGAAGGCGCGTATGGCCCGCAGCATGGACGCCTACGTCGACGGCCTCGGTTCGGTGCCGGCGCTGATCCTGCCGACCCTGATCCGCCACCGACGAGCCACCTCGACCGAGGGTGCGTCGGTCTACCCGGCGATGCAGAACCTCCTGCTCGCCGCACGCGGGCGCGGGTACGGCGGCGTGGTCACCATGTGGCACGCACCGGTCGAGCCCGCGCTGCGGGACCTGCTCGAGATCCCCGAGGAGGTGTTCGTCGCCGCCACCGTGACCCTCGGCAGGCCCGCCGGCAACCACGGTCCGGTCCGGCGCCGACCGCTCGACCACTTCGTGTACGACGGGGTGTGGGGGCAGACCCCCGCCTGGGCGGTCGATCCGCCCGGCACCCGCCACACCAGCGCCGGACCCCCGCGCTGAGGGCCCGCCGAACCCGACCTGACGGATCGTCAGATCCATCTCGCACGAAACGGAACCGGTGCCATAGAGTCGCCCCGAATCGAGCGAGCATCCGGGGGGACGTGTGAGCGAGAACGAGCCGACGACCGCGGATCGTTCCGCGTCGGCGCTCACCGCAGCCGTCCTCGAAGAGGAGGCCGCTCGTCAGGCCAGCCAGGCCGAACGGTCGGCCGACGTCATCTTCACCGACGACCTCCTGCCCGGGGTCGGCGGCGAGGAGATGCCGCTCAAGGAGGGCCTCCGCAAGGGCGGGTTCTACACCTTCGTCGTCCTCTTGTTGCTCAACTCCCTCGACGAACTCGAGCAGGCCGCGATCACCATCCTCGGCCCCGACATCGCCGAGACGTTCGGCGTCTCCGACGGCACGATCACCTTCATCTCGACCGCATCGGTGGCGTTCTTCGTGCTCGGCGCGGGTCCGATGGGCTGGCTGGCCGATCGCCTGCGGCGCGGACCGATCGTCGGCTTCGCCAGCCTGGCGTTCGGATTCTTCACCTTCCTGTCCGGTGCCGCCGTGAACGCCTTCATGTTGTTCGTCGCCCGCTTCTTCACCGGCATCTCCAAGGCGAACACCATCACGGTGCACAGCACGCTGCTGGCCGACACCTACCCGATCGCGACCCGAGGCCGGATGTACGCGACGAACGCGGGCGTCGGGCGCATCACCCAGGCGGCGTCGCCGATCCTCGTCGGCGGCATCGCCGCGATCGCCGGCGGTGCCGCCGGTTGGCGATGGGCGTACTTCATCCTCGGCATCCCGGTCGCGGTGCTGGCCGTCGCCGCCTTCTTCATCCCCGAGCCCGAGCGGGGCCAGTGGGAGAAGAAGGACGTGCTCGGTGGCGGCCTCGACCAACACGACGAGGTGCCCATCTCGGTCGAGGCGGCGTTCGCCCGCATCTGGCGCATCGACACGATCCGCTACATGACCTTCGCCATGGCGGCCATCGGGTTCGCCCTGTTCCCCGCCCAGTCGATCCAGAGCTTCTTCCTCGAGGAGGAGTTCGGGCTCGACGCCCTCCAGCGGGGCTTCGCGGTCGCGCCGGCCGGCATCTTCCTTATCGGCTTCCTGCCGTGGGTGGGCCGACGGTTCGACGCCACGTTCCGCCGCAACCCCGACGGCGCGCTGCGCATCCTCGGCCTGCTGTTGCTCCCGGCGACGGTGCTGGTCCCGATCCAGTACTCGATGCCGAGCCTCTTCGACAACCGACTCGTCTTCGACTTCGGGCCCCTCGGCACCGCGTCGATCGAGGCCGCCCTGCTCGCGTTCATCGTTGTCGGTGCGATCAACCTGACCTTCCTCGGCGCCGCCTTCGCGATGATCCAGCCCTCGATCCAGGCGGTCGTCCCCTACCGCCTGCGCGGCATGGGCACCGCGATCATCACGTTCTTCATGTTCGCGATCGGCGGCATCGGCGGCGGCCTCATCTCCGCCTTCCTCCAAGACGCAATCGGCGAACGTTCGACGATCATCATCTTGACCACGTGCTTCATGCCGCTCGGTGGCCTCTTCGTGATCCGCGGCTCCGGGCGGCTGCGACGCGACCTCAGCCTGGTGGTCGCCGAACTCCGGGAGGAGCAGGAGGAGCAGGCCCGCCAGACCGCCGACCCCGACACGATCCCGGCGCTCCAGGTCAACCAGATCGACTTCAGCTACGGCCAGGTCCAGGTCCTGTTCGACGTCTCGTTCGAGGTGAAGAAGGGCGAGTCGCTCGCCCTGCTCGGCACCAACGGCGCCGGCAAGTCCACCATCCTCAAGGTCATCACCGGGCTCGGCACCCCCGAACGCGGTGTCGTACGGCTCAACGGCCGCACGATCACCTTCGCGACCCCCGAGATCCGCGGCGGACTCGGCATCGAGATGCTGCCGGGCGGGCAGGGCACCTGGCAGAGCATGACGATCGCCGACAACCTCGAGATGGGCGCGTTCCGTTACCGCCGCGACACGGACGACGTCCGCCGTCGCATCGACCGGGTGCTCGATCTCTACCCGACGCTGGGCGACCGGCTCCACGACCGGGCCGGCGACCTGTCCGGCGGCCAGCAGCAGATGCTGGCCCTCGCCCGGGTGATGCTCCACGAGCCCGACGTGTTGATCATCGACGAGCTCAGCCTGGGCCTCGCCCCCACCGTCGTGCAGGACCTCCTCGGCCACATCGACCGACTCCGGGAAGCGGGCCAGACGATGATCATCGTCGAGCAGTCGCTCAACGTCGCGCTCGCGGTCGCCGACCGGGCCGTGTTCCTCGAGAAGGGTCAGGTCCGTTTCGAAGGGCCGGCCGAGGAACTCGCCGAACGCAACGATCTCGCACGCGCCGTCTTCCTCGGGACGGAGGGCGGCTGATGGGGAGCGGACTGCTCGGCGTCCTCGGCCTGTTCGAAGGCCCCGCCCCGACGCGCGGCATCTGGTACTCCGGCTTCGTCGACGGGCTGGTGACCGGTCTCCTCGCCATGGGGATCGTCCTGATCTACCGATCGACCAAGGTGATCAACTTCGCGGTCGGCAACATGGGGCTCCCGGGCGCCTCGCTGTTCGCGCTGTTGGTGATCAACTGGGGATGGCCGTTCTGGCCCGCCCTGATCACCAGCCTCCTGCTCGGGGCCGCGATCGGGCTCGTCATCGAGCTCGTGGTCGTCTGGCGCCTCTTCCACCGGCCGCGCGTGATCCTGCTCGTCGCCACGGTCGGCCTCGCCCAGCTCCTCGCCGCCGCCAACCTGGCGCTGCCCGCCGTCGACACCGACGCAGCCCAGATCCGGTTCCCCACCGCCGTCGGCCGCCAGTGGGAGGACATCGTCGGGCTCACCATCACCGGCCCCGACCTCCAGATCCTGGTCGTGGTGCCGGCCATCGCCGCCGCCCTCGCCTTCTGGCTCAACCGCACCACGTTCGGCAAGGCGGTCACCGCGTCGGCCGACAACCCGAATCTGTCCCGCCTGGCCGGCATCAGCCCTCGCACGGTGTCGACGGTCGTGTGGACCGTCGGCGGCTTCCTCGCAACGCTCTCGATGATCCTGCTGAGCAGCGGTGGCCCGAGCACCGGGGTTGACAACCTCGGCGCGGCGACGCTGAACCTGTCGCTCTGTGCAGCGGTGATCGGCGGCATGACCTCCTTCACCCGGGCGATGGGCGGCGGTGTCGTCATCGGCATGGCCGTGACCGTCTTTCGCTGGTACTACCCGTCCGAGATCGGGCTCAGCAGCTTCGTGTTCTTCCTCGCGGTGGTGATCGCCGTCTACTGGCAGAGCCGTTCCCCCGAGGAAGGGGCGATGGCGTTCACCCCGAAGGTGCGTCCGGTCCCCGAACACCTCCGCGGCGTCTGGTGGATCCGAGCGCTGCCGCGCCTGACGGTCGGCCTCGCCCTCCTCGTCGCCTTCGCGATCACCTGGTTCCACGAGCAGCTGTGGTTCATCGACATCCCGCCGTCGCGCTTCTTCCTGTACTCGACGGTGCTCGTCTTCGCCCTCTGCGCTGCGTCGGTCACCGTCGTGACCGGTTGGTCGGGACAGCTCTCGCTGGCCCAGATGGCGTACGCCGGGCTCGGCGCCCTCCTGTCGTTCCACCTCCACAGCGGCTTCTCGATGGACGTCGGACTCGGCGAGACCCGCTTCCTGAAGTTCGAGTTGGTCGGGGTCACGCAGGGTTGGTCGATCATCATCGCGGCCTTCGTGACCGCCGGCATCGCCGCACTGACCGGTGTCTCCGCCCTCCGGGTGCGGGGGCTGCTGTTGGCCGTGTCGACCTTCGCGTTCGCGATCGCCGCCCAGCAGTACCTGTATCGACGCCCGATCTTCAACGGTGGTGAGGCGATCCCGTCCATCGAGCGAGGCACGTTCTTCGGTGTCGATCTCGAGGACCAACGCAACTTCTTCTACTTCGCCAGCGTGGTCGCCCTGCTCGTCCTCGTGATCCTCAACCACCTCCGCACGTCCGGGGTGGGTCGACGCATGGTCGCGGTGCGCGACAACCCCGACACCGCGGCGGCCTACACCGTCAGCCCGACCCGCACGAAGCTGCTGTCGTTCGCGCTGGCCGGCTGGGTGGCGGGCGTCTCCGGCGGGCTGTTCGCCAACCTCTTGCCGACGATCCGCTACACGGGTGCACAGTTCCAGATCGCGGACTCGCTCGAGGTCGTGGGCATCGCCGTCATCGGCGGGCTCGGATCGATCACCGGCGCGGTGCTCGGCGCCGTCTGGGTCAAGGGCCTGCCGGCGTTCTGGCCCGACAACGACCTCGTCCCGCTCTTCACCTCCTCGATCGGTCTCCTCGTGGTGCTGATGTACTTCCCGGGCGGCTTCATCCAGATCGCGAACAGCGCCCGCAACGGACTGTTCTCGGTCGCCGAGCGCCGGCTCGGCCTGGCGCCGGGCTCGGGATCGACGATCGCGCCTCCGGCGGCGCTCACCACCACCGACGACGCCGACGAGGCGACCCCCGAGACCACGCTGGCGATCACCGACGTCCGGGTCGCCTTCGGCGGCAACCTGGCCGTCGCCGGGGTGAGCCTCGAGGTCGGGCGCGACGAGATCGTCGGGCTGATCGGCACCAATGGCGCCGGCAAGTCGACCTTGATGAACGCGATCGGCGGCTACGTGCCGTCGTCGGGCCGGGTCGAGTTGCTCGGCGCCGACGTCACCGACACGACCCCGTCGCAACGCGCGGCGCGGGGGCTGGGGCGCACCTTCCAGGCGGCGACGCTGTTCCCCGAGCTGACGGTGCGCGAGACGATCCAGGTCGCCCTGGAGGCACGCCGCCGGTCGTCGTTCGTGAAGTCGGTGGTGTTCCTCGATCACCGCGCCGAACGTCGCCAACGCGCCGAGGCCGACGAGCTGATCGGCTTTCTCGGGCTCGGCCGCTACGCGGACGCCTTCATCAGCGACCTGTCGACCGGCACCCGCCGCATCGTCGAGCTGGCCGGCCTGCTCGCCGTGGGCGCCCGGGTGCTGTGTCTCGACGAACCGACGGCGGGGGTCGCCCAGCGCGAGACCGAGGCGTTCGGCCCGCTGATCAAGGAGGTGCGTCGCGAGCTCGGCGCCTCGATGCTGATCATCGAGCACGACATGCCCCTGATCATGAGCATCAGCGATCGGGTGTACTGCCTCGAATCGGGACTCGTGATCGCCGAGGGAGAGCCCGCCGAGGTGCGCGATGATCCCGCGGTCGTCGCCAGCTACCTCGGCACCGACCGTCGAGCGATCGAACGCAGCGACTCCGCCCGCTGAGTCACCGGCTAGGGTCCGCCCTCATGGGCCGGAGCTTCATCGACGACAAGATCTACGACTACGTCCTCGCACACTCGACCCCACTCGACGACGTGCAGCAGGCGCTGCGCGAGCGCACCCAGGCCGAGACCGGCGGGTGGGCCGGCATGCAGATCGGGCCCGACCAGGTCGCGTTCATGTCGATCCTCACCGCCGCCCTGCAGCCCCGTTTCGTGGTCGAGGTCGGCACCTTCACGGGCACGTCCTCGCTCGCGATGGCCGGCGCGCTCCCCGACGGTGCCCGCATGCTGTGCTGCGACGTCTCCGAACAGTGGACCGCCATCGCCCGTGAACACTGGGAGAAGGCCGGGGTCGCCGACCGCATCGAGCTGGTGATCGCGCCCGCAGCCGAGACGTTGGCGGCATTGCCCGACGACCAGGAGATCGACCTGGCGTTCATCGACGCCGACAAGACCGGCTACCGCAGCTACTACGACATCATCGTGCCGAAGCTGTCCGACCGAGGCGTGCTGCTCATCGACAACACGATCTGGAGTGGCGCCGTCGCCAAGAAGGCCAAGAAGGGCGACGACGACACCGCTGCGCTGCAAGCGCTCAACGACCACATCGCCGCCGACCCGCGCGTCGAGGTCGCGCAGCTCACGATCGGCGACGGCGTGACGATGGTCCGACGCCGCTGACGCCGACCCCGCGTCGGTTCACGACGACGCTTGATCGTCGGTGGCCGGGGCCGGCTCGTGGATCTCGACCGTGCTCGGAAGCGGCGCCGGGTCGAGCGGGTGATCACCCTGGTGACGGAACCAGACCGTCTGTTGCGGGAACGGGATCTCGATCCCGGCCTCATCGAGGGCTTCCTTGACCCGGAGCCGGATCTCGCGTTCGACCGACCACTGCATCGAGGGTTCGGTCTTGACGACGAGCCGGATGGCGATGCCGCTGGCGCCGAGGTTCTGGATGCCCCAGACCTCGGGGCGCTCCATCAGCTCGTCCCCGCCCCACTCCGGGTCCTCCCACATCTCGTCGGCGACGCGCTGGATCACGCCCTGGGCGTAGCGGAGGTCGACGTCGTAGGCGACCTCGACGTCGATCAGCGCCCGCGACCACAGCTGGCTGTAGTTGCCGACCCGGGCGATCTCGCCGTTGGGCACGTGCCAGACCGTGCCGTGGACGTCGCGCAGGGTCGTCGATCGCAACGAGACCTCTTCGACGGTGCCGGTCGCGGGGCCGATGTCGATCACGTCACCGACGCCGTACTGGTCCTCGATCAACATGAACAGACCCGAGAGGAAGTCCTTCACGATCGACTGCGCCCCGAAGCCGAGGGCGATGCCGCCGATCCCGGCACCGGCGATCAGCGGCGCCAGGTCGATGTCGAGCTGACCCAGCACCAGCAGTGCGGCGATGCTCCAGACGACCGCGGTGACGATGCTGCGGAGCACCAGCGCGATCGTCTCGGCACGAGCCTCCGCCCGCTTGTGGGCGGTCTCCTCGATCAGCAACCGCCCCGGGCCCCGCGCCCGCAGCTGGTCGAGCGCGGTGTTCTTCTGCGGGTTGGCGATGGCGGTCGTGAAGCGGACGACGGCGCGCTGCAGGATCCGGGCGATCACCCAGGCGAGGATCAGGATCAACAGGATTCGGATGGGGCGGTCGAGGAGCCACTCGGCGGCGAGGGCGAGGAACTCGTTGTCGGTCCACTCGAAGACCTTCTCGCACGAGTACGACGGGTCTGCGCCACACGCATCCGTCAACGCATCGACCGCTTCCTGGACCACGACGCCAGCCATGACGCGACGGTATGCGGCGGCTCCGCGCGGCCGGTGGATCCGGCTACACCCCGCAGCTGACGCCCGAGACCGCCGGCCATGCGGCGCGTGCGGTCTCCTGCACTCGGGCATGGAGCACGTGGTCGGGATCGATGGTCGAGACCGTGCGTCGGGCGTCGCCGATCGCGGCGATGAGCCGATCGACCGCCTCGACGGACAGCGACGCAGCCACCCCCTCGATCAGGGTGCGTGAGAGGTGGAGATCGAGCGGAGGTGTCGGCGTGTCCGCGTCGGGGACGACTTCGCGCAGGGCGAGCGCCATCGTGCGGATCGTGACCGACACATAGCCCCAGTTGACCCGGTCGTGCGCCCGCTCCCAGTCGATGCGATGGTGATGGAAGCTCATGAGCTCGCTGGCGAGGTGGAGGTGATCGGCGATCTGCACGATCGCCGAACGGTTCGCCGGGTCGACGGCGATCGATCGCGCGAGTTGGCGAGCGAAGCCGAGCTCGCCGGCGTCGCCGAACGGTCCGCTCACTCCGCACGAGCGCTGCGCGGACCGGACGGTCTCCGCGTACCCGAGGACGCGCTTCAGCGCGGTGTCGACGACATGGTGATCCATGAGAAGGCTCCAGTTGGGGGGGTCTGGATGACGTGGATGGCTGACACGTCAACGTTGACGTGTCAGCCGGCGCGTGCCCACCCCTCGATGGGTGCTTTCGCTGACCCAATTGGGCTATGTCCGCGGTCACATCGGACCGCGGACCGACACCGATCACGAGAGGTCGACGAGACCTTCGCGGGCCGCGAGCACCACCGCTTCGAGCTGGCTCCTCGCGCCGAGCTTGGCGAGGATCTGCTTGACGTGATTGCGCACGGTGTGCGGCGAGAGGTGGAGCTCCTCGGAGATCTCCGTCACCGTCCGGGCCGTCGCCAGCAACCGCAGCACGTCGGTCTCCCGATCGGTGAGGTCATGGCGCGGGGCGGGGGTCCGCATCACCGTGTCGAGGAGGCTGGCGGGGAAGAACGCCGCGCCTCCGGCCACCACCAGGACCGCCTCGACGAGACGATCGAGCCCCTGCCCTTTCGACACGAACCCGGCGCACCCGGCGGCCAACGCCTCGCTGAGCCCTTTGCGGTCGTCGGTGCCGGTCATCAACAACACCGGAGGGGTCGGTGTTCGTCGCTTCGCGACGGCGACGAGATCCGTGCCCAAGCCATCACCGAGTTGCAGATCGGCGACGACCGCGTCCACGACGAGCGCGTTCAGCAGCGCCTCACCCTCGGCCCGGCTCGCTGCGACACCGGCGACCGAGATCTCCGGATGATCGTCGAGCGCATCCGCCAGCGCATCGCGCACCAGAAGGTGGTCCTCGACCAACAGAACTCGAATCGGGTGGTCAGCCACTGCGCTCACCTCCTCGCCCACCGATGGCCGCCGGAGCCTCGTCGGGCACCCACGCCACCACCACCGTGCCAGACGCGGACGAGTCGACACGACTCGAACCCCCGGCGTCACGTGCACGCTCGCGGATCAAACCGAGCCCGAGATGTCCGTCGCGGGGTCCCACGTCGGTGAAGCCTCGGCCGTCGTCGGTGACGGTGATCTGCAGACCCTCGTCGACTGCGACGATGGACGCCGTGACGGCATGGGCGTCGGCGTGCACCATCGCATTGGCGATCGCCTCGCGCCCGATGCGGAACACCGCACCCGCAGCATGTTCGGAGACGGGTGGGGTCGTGTCGTCCCGCACGACGAACGTGGGGCCCGCCGCGGTCCGGTATCGCTCCGCGACCCCGACGAGCGCAGCGGTCAATCCCCCATCGTCCACCCGCGGCGGACGCAGGTCGTCGAGGCTCCCGCGCATCTGACGGATCGCCTCGAGTGCCATCGCCTCCAGCGGTTCCAGGTCGGCGACGGACTTCGACAGCCGGCTGAGCCGATACGAGAGCGCCACGACGGTCTGCAGCGGACCGTCGTGCAGCACCCGCCCGATCCTCGCCCGTTCCCGGCGTTCGAGCGAGGCCAGCTCGGCCTCGGCCGCCACTCGACGAGCATGCTCGCGGTGATGCTCGGAGGTGTCGGCTGCGAAGAGCACACAACTCTCCAGCCGGCCGTCGGCGTCGAGTTTGGGGTCCGCGGAGACGAGCACCCACAGCCGGCTCCCGTCGGGGCGCTGGATCTCCTCCTCGAACGTGACGCGATCACCGGAGAGTGCGGCCGCCGCATAGGGTGCCATCGTGATCCAATCCTCGGGCGCGAACATGTCCGAGAACACGCGACCCTCGAGGTCGGTCCGGTCGACACCGAGCATCTCCGCCCACCGCTCGGACACGAAGGTCACCCGCATCCGATGGTCGACCTCCGCAAACCCCTCGTAGGCGGTCGAGGCGATCCGCTTCCAGTGGTCGGTCGCCCGCTGGAGGCGCTCCCTCATCGACACCGAGTCGGTGACGTCCCGAGCGATCGACAGGACGTGGTCGTCGTCCAGACCGATCATGCGGAGCTCCAGGGTTCGCCCGGACGCCATCTCGATCTCGTCGGTCGTGACGGTGTTCGACTCGATGGCGGCCGTACGCATCGACGCTGCGGCGGCCCGCAGCCGTTCGGTGTCGGCGGGGTCGATCGACCCGACCAACCGGTCGACCGGATCGCCGGCCCGATTCACGACCGAGATCGGATCGGGCAACACCCGGATCATCGCCGCCTCCCGCAGCCGGTCGTAGTCGATCGAGCGGGTGTACCGGCCGATGAACACGCCGGCGAACGCGAGCGCCCAGTTCAGGGCGGCGAGGGTTCGCACGGGATCATCGGCGGAGGCGATCGCCCCGTGGCCCGCCGCCGTGATCGCCGAGGTGAGCGCGACCGCGATCACCGCACCCGGGAACGACGCGGCCGGACCGAAGCGCACGGCGAGCCAGGCGAGCGGGATCACCACGAGCGGGGAGAGGGGGTCCGCGGCGAGCAGCACACCGACGGCGAGCGCGGTCGAGCCGACGATCGTGATGATCCGCTCGAGGTGCGATCCGCGCTCGGCAACATCGTCCATCCACCCTCGTGCCTCGCGAAACAACATCACCGTCGCGCCGACGACCACCATCCCGAGCGCGTGCCCGCCGGTCCACGACCAGAACCAGCGACCGAAGCCCTCGCCGGCCCCGAGCCACCACGCGGCGACCAACGCGCCGGCTGACGCGACGCCGATCGACACGGCGAAGGCCAGCGCGGTCGTGGCGTGGAAGCCCCGCTGCGGCGTCGGGACGAAGATCACCCCGAAGAGCACGACCGCAGCGGCGATCTCGACCCCGTTGGCGACGACGTCACCGATGGCGTCCGTCCCGTCGTCGTGGTGCATCAACGCATGGATGCTCTGTGCGGCGAGCCCGGTCGCAACGGCGAGCCAGCGACGCTGCGGTCGCAGCAGGAGCGCCACGGCGGCGGTGAACGCCGAGGCGAACCAGACCGGCGGTGCAACGGACCCTGCGAGCTCCCACCCGGTCGCGAGCCATGCGAGCGCGAGGTGCGCGCCGAACATCCCGCCGAGCACCACCGCGAACGGGATCGACTCGACGATCGGCGCCTCACCACGCGCGTCGATGTCCACCTCCGCCAGGGTAGGCGTCCGCCGTGGCGGCGTGCCCGGGCGATTCGAGCTTCCGATACTGCCGTCTTTTTGCTACTTTTTCGCTGCATGTACCGGTTTCGTCTCGGAAAAGCAGCGCAACTGCTGGGCGTGAGCCCGGACACCGTGCGCCGATGGGCCGACCAGGGTCGGGTCGAGACCGTCCGGACCGAGGGGGGCCAGCGCGAGATCGAGGGTGCCGAACTGGCTCGACTGGCTCTCGAACTCGGCGACCGGCCCCTCGACGACGCCGACTCGGTCTCGGCCCGCAACCGGTTCCCCGGGCTCGTCACCCGCGTCGTGCGCGACACCGTGATGGCGCAAGTCGAGATCCAGGCCGGGCCCCACCGCGTGGTCTCGCTCATCTCGGCCGAGGCGGTCGATGCCCTCGGACTCGAGCCGGGCGTCCCCGCCGTCGCGTCGATCAAGTCGACCAACGTCGTCGTCGAACGGGCGACGTGAACGCCCGTCCGCTGCTTCCCTGGCGGGGTGGACTCCTGCTGGCCGCCGCGGTCGCCGTCGCCGTCCCGATCGCCGCGATCTGGTTGGGCGACGACGACGGCGACCCCTCCCTGCTGGTACTGGCCCCGTCGTCTCTCGCACCGATCGAGGACGATCTCGACGCCGCGTTGTCGGCCGCGGGCATCGGACCGATCGAGTGGGTGTTCGCCGGCAGTCAGTCGATCGTCGCCCAGGTGGCCGACGGCGTACCGGCCGACGTGGTCCTGGTCGCCGACACGGTCGCCCACGACGCCGTGATCGCCGCAGACGACCGCTACGACCGCGGCGTCGCATTCGCCACCAACCACCTCGTCCTCGCGGTCGCGCCCGACAACCCCGGTCGGGTCGACGACGTCTCGGCGCTGGCCGATCCTGCGGCGTTGATCGGCGTCTGTGCCCCGGAGGTGCCGTGTGGCCGACTCGCCGCAGCAGCCACCGACGCACTCGGCGTCGGGGTCCGCCCCGACACCGAGGAGACCAGCGCCCGCGCCCTCACGACCAAGTTGTCGACGGGCGAACTCGACGCCGGTCTCGTGTACCGGACGGACGCGCAGGCGGCGAACCTCGCCACGATTCCGGTCGAGGGACTCGATCGCTTCACCAACACCTACTGGGGGACCGCGAACGACCGCGGGACGGCGGTGCTCGACCTGCTCACCACCGACGCGATCGCAGCGGTCCTCGACGCTGCGGGGTTCGCGACGTGAGCGCGCCGTCACGCCGGCCCCCGATCGCGCTGCTCGTCCCGGCCGGAATCGGCCTCGCCCTGGTGATCGTGCCGATCGTCGGGTTGCTGCAACGGGCGCCGTGGTCGTCGCTGATCGATCGACTCACCGACGACACGGTCGTCGAGGCGATCCGTGTGTCGCTGGTGGTGAGCGTGATCGCCGCCGTGCTGGCGACGCTGCTCGGCCTGCCGCTCGCCTGGCTCCTGGCTCGCGCCGACGGACGCTGGGCCGGGCTGGTTCGTGCCGCCGTGCTCGTCCCGATGGTGCTGCCGCCGGTCGTCGGCGGCACCGCCCTGCTGTTCGCACTCGGACGCCGAGGGCTGGTCGGGCAGTGGCTCGACGAGTGGTTCGGCGTCACCTTGCCCTTCACGACGGCCGGCGCGGTCATCGCGGCCACATTCGTCGCACTCCCCTTCTTCGTGACGACCGTGGAGGCCGCGTTGCGGCAGGCGGGCACCGACCTCGAGGAGGCGGCCGCGGTCTCCGGTGCCTCGCCGCTCATCACCTTCGTCACCGTGACGGTCCCGGCATCGCGCGACGCGATCCTCGCCGGCGTCGCCCTCGCCTGGGCGCGGGCGCTGGGCGAGTTCGGCGCCACGATCACCTTCGCCGGCAACCTCGCGGGTGAGACCCGCACCCTTCCGCTCGAGATCTTCCTCGCCCTCGAGTCCGACCCGGAGTCAGCCGTCGCGGTGAGCGTCCTGCTGCTCTCGGTGAGCCTCGGCGTCCTCGTGGCCCTGCGCGGCCGGTGGTTCAACCGTGACGCCTGAGCTGATCGTCCGCGGCGCCATCGAGCGGGGTGAACTCGCGATCTCGGTCGATCTCGCGCTCGGGCCGGGCGTCACCGCACTGATCGGCGCCAACGGCGCCGGCAAGACCAGCCTTCTGCGGACCATCGCCGGCCTCGACGCGCTCCGCTCCGGCTCACTCACACTGGACGATCGGCTGCTCGACGCGCCGGCCGAACACCACTTCGTGCCCCCCGAGGATCGCGATGTCGCGATGGCGTTCCAGGAACCCCGCCTGTTCCCGCATCTGTCGGTGCTCGACAACATCGCCTACCCGGCACGCCGCCGGGGCCGACCGGCACCGACGGCTCGCGACGATGCCCGTCGGCTGGCGGCGTCGATGGGACTCGACCAGGTGATCGATCTCCGCCCGAGTGACCTGTCCGGCGGGCAGGCCCAGCGGGTCAACGTGGCGCGAGCGCTCGCTGCGAACGCATCGACCCTGCTGCTCGACGAGCCGCTCGCTTCGATCGACGACGGCTCGCGCGAGGAGCTGCGAAACCGGCTGCGGCAGGCATCGCCGACCCGCACCGTCTGGGTGACCCACGATCCCACCGACCTCTCCCATGCCGATCGGGTGATCTCGCTCGACGACGTCGTGCAGACTGGCAGACGATGACGACCGACCCCACCTCCGCCTTCCGCCTCGACGACCGTGTCGTCCTCGTGACCGGGGCGAGCAGCGGGCTCGGCGCCCGCTTCGCCCGGGTCGCGTCCGCGGCCGGGGCCACGGTGATCGCCGCAGCCCGCCGCGCGGACCGCCTGGCGGCGTTGGTGACCGAACTCGGCGACGCCCACGCGGTCGAGGTCGATCTCACGGCGTCGGGAGGACCCGAGGACTGTGTCGCCCATGCGATCGAGGCGGCCGGACGGGTCGACGTGTTGATCAACAACGCCGGCATCTCCCAGGTCGCGCCGGCGTTGGAGTTCTCGACCGAGGATTTCCGCCACGAGATCGAGATCGATCTGGTCGCCCCGTTCGCGCTGGCACGCGAGGTCGCCCGGGACGCCATCGAGGCCGGCCGCCCGGCATCGATCATCAACATCGGCTCGATCCTGGGCGAGGTCGCCGGCGGCAAGCTCCGGGCGCCGGGATACACGGCGGCGAAGGGCGGCCTCCACAACCTCACGCGGGAACTGGCCTCGCAGTGGGGTCGAAAGGGGGTGCGGGTCAACGCCATCGCGCCCGGTTGGTTCGAGACCGAGATGAACGACGCCATGTTCAGCGACGGCGGTGGCCGGGCCTACATGGAGTCGGGGGCGGCGATGGGTCGGCCCGGCGTCGAGGGCGAACTCGACGGGGCGATGTTGTACCTGGCCAGCGACGCGTCGAGTTTCGTGACCGGTCACGTGCTCGAGGTTTCGGGCGGCTGGACCGCCAGCTAGCCGCGGCGAAACCCATCACCACCGGCGAGGGGCGAGCGAGAGGTACGGCGGCGATGGTGCGCACCTCCTCCCCCATGGGTGAGCACCATCGCCCCGCAAACCAAAGCCGTGCGGCTCCGGGGCGTCTCCACTCGGCGAACCGCAGTGGTGAGCGGTGGACATGTTGCGCCCGTCACACCCTGGGCGTCAAGGGTCGATCGGGTTACGGTCGCGAAAAGGCGGGACGGCGTCTCAGGATGTGAGATCGGAGACCGGAATCAGTCGGGTGGCCACGTCGGGCTCGCGGACGGGTCGCACGAAGCGGATGCCCATCACGCCGTGGTCGTGCGTGTCGGGTCGGATCCAGTTGGGCACGCCGGGGTCCTCGTGGGCGACGACGATGCGGACATGCGAGCCGTCGCGCACGGCGTTCTCCTTGTCGATGTAGCCCTCGCCGGTCGAGTAGTTGGCGAGGTTCTCCATCCAGTGATTGCAGAGCTGGAAGTTCCAGTGCTGGGTCGCCATCTCGTCGAACTCCAGCACCAGCGCCATCCCCTCGGGGACGCGCCAGTACCCGAACTCGAAGTGGCGGTCGTCGGGCGAGCCGCCGATGCGCTCGTACCACTCGCGGGTGAAGGAGGTGTCGTTCTCCCGCGTCAGCAGGTCGTTGGTCCACCCTTCGTAGTCGGCCTTCTGCCCGAGGATGAGCTGACCGGCGACGGCGAGCCGTTCGGCCATGTCCTCGGGGGTCGGGGTGTCGGGCTGATCGTGTTCGTCGAGACACTCGATGACGAGACGGGGCGGGGTCTGCTCGTTGCGGTCGTCCCACACCACCCGCCCCATCAGCTCCCGGGTGGTCGGCGCCATCGACATCCAGGCCGAGCCGTCGTCGGGCGGCTCGACCGAGAGGATGAAGTCGACCGTGCCGTCGGCGTTGGCGATGTCGCCGAGCACGAGTGTGTGCGGGGTGAGCGCCATGTTCGGGTTGAACGTCTCGAGGTGGTCCTCGGCGTCGAGTCCGACGGGGAAGCCGCCGACGTCGTCGGGGATCGGTGGGCTCCACGCCGACAGGTGGGTGTAGACGTCGCCGGCGGTGCCGGTGATGCGGTACCGGTAGCGCGAGTCGACCGGTTGGACGATGTGGTCCTGGTTGGGCGATTGCACCCCGATGCCACCTTTGGGCGGCGGCGGGATCAGTCCGATGAAGCGGGGCTTGGTGCCGGGCGTGCGGCGTTCGATCACCCGGAAGTTGCCCATCATCAGCATTCGGGTGAGGTAGCGGTAGCCCTCGACGGCGTCTTGCGGGTCGCCGCCGGCGGTCTCGCGGGCGACGATGCGGCCTGCCGCCTTCAACTGGTCGCAGAAGTCGTCCCACGCCTCCCCACTCATCAGTCGGGCGCGGCGTTCGTCGTCGGCGCTCATGGATCCCCCTCGGTCAGGCGTCGATGCCCAGAGCCTCGCGAAGGAACGCCAACTGGACCAACAAGAGGTTTTCGGCGACGTCGGCCTGCGGGGTCATGTGGGTCACCCCCGACAGCGGGAGCACGGTGTGCGGCTTGCCGCGCTCGAGCAGTGCCCGGCTGAGCTGCAGGGTGTGGGCGGCGACGACGTTGTCGTCGGCGAGGCCGTGGATCAGCATCAGCGGCGGCAGCTCTTGGTCGCCGAGGGCGGCGGCGTCGGCGCAGAGGTCGGTGCGTTCATAGTTCTCGGGTTCGTCGTTGGGGTTGCCGAGATAGCGCTCGGTGTAGTGCGTGTCGTAGAGCCGCCAGTCGGTGACCGGCGCACCGGCGATCGCCGCGTGGAAGACGTCGGGTCGGCGGAGTACGGCGAGCGCCGCCAGATAGCCGCCGAACGACCAGCCCTTGATCGCGACACGGGAGCGGTCGAGGAACGGATGCTCGGCCGCCATCGCGTGGAGTGCGTCGACCTGATCGTCGAGGACCGGGGCGGCGAGGTCGCCTCGGACTTCGCGCTCGAAGGCCGGGCCGCGCCCGGGCGTGCCGCGACCGTCGGTGACGATCACGGCGAAGCCCTGGTCCGCGAACCACTGCGAGGCGTGGAAGAGACCGGCCGCGCGCTGCGCCCGCTGGGCGTGGGGCCCGCCGTAGGGATCCATCAGCACCGGCAGCGGGGTGACGCCGTCGTGGCCGTTCGGCAGGACGAGCGCGGTGGTCAGTGCTCGCTCCCCGACTGCGTGAAACGTCACGTGGAGATCCATCGCCGGCTGTTCGCTGTGGTCGACGAGTCGACCGACCGGCTGGTCGCCGACGAGCACGGTGCTGTGGCGCTCGACGGGGTCCATCGAACGCACCGACCGCACCATCGTGTCCCCGCCGACGACGGCGCCGTAGATCGCGAGCGACGGACTCCACGTCGCGACCCGGCCGCTCCAGTCGACGTGCACGAGCTTCACCTCGGTCGGGTCGCTCGACGCGGCGACCAGCATCACGTCCTCGCCGACGTCGACCACCCGCCGGATCTGCAGGTCCTCGGGCGTGATCGCCACACCGTCGACACAGAGGCAGCGGGCGGCGCTGCGGTCCTCGACGGTGATGAGCTTGCCGTCGTACAGCCGAGGCGTGCCGGGGACGAGCTCGACCCAGTGTTCGTCGGTGATGCGGTAGCGCTCGGTGCACGCACCGGTCTCGGGGTCGACGTCGAGCACGGCGAGGGTGCGCTGGTCGCGGGTCTGCACGGTGAGGATCAACCCCTCCGCCGACCACGACGCGTCGGCGAGGTACTCCCACTCCCGCGTCGGGTTCCAAGCGACGTCGACCCGGCCGCCGTCGAGGTCGACGATCGCCAGCGCGACATCGGCGTTGGCGGTGCCGGCTCCCGGGTAGCGGATCGGCTGGGGCGCCGCAGCGGGCGTGACGGGAGCGGCGATCCACCAGACGTCGATCGGGGCGATGTCGACTCGCTCCACGAGCAGTCGCGTCGAGTCGGGCGCCCACCAGAAACCGCGGGTGCGGCCCATCTCCTCGCCGGCGATGAACTCCGCCGCGCCCCACGAGATCGTGTCGCCGTCCTCGCGGATCACCGACCGGTCGCCGGCGTCGTCGACCACGCGGAGCCCGTCGCCGGCGACGTAGGCGATCGCGGACCCGTCCGGGGCCAATCGCGGGTCGAATCCGCCGGCCACCGTGTCGAGGAGTTCCGCCGTGCCGGCGACGAGGTCGACCCGACCGATCTGACCGCCGAGCGCGAAGCAGGCGGTGGTGAGGTCACGGTCGGCGTCGAACGCGACGATGCCACCCCCGCTCTCGCGCGCCCGCTCTCGCCGCGCCCGCTCCTCGGGCGGCAGGTCACCGTCGTCGGCGCCCAACGCAGCCGGATCGACGACCCGACGCTCGGCCTTGGCCTCGACGTCGAAGACCCACAGCGCATTGACCGGATCCTCGGGCCCGCTCGAACGCAAGAACGCAACCCGGGCGCCGTCGGCTCCCACCCGGATGTCGCGAGGGGCCCCGAGGGTGAAGCGTCGGGTGATCGCGTTGCGGCGGGGATAGGAGTACGGGTCGGCCATCAACCGATCATGCCTCGGGCTCGACCCCGAGCAGCGACAGCGGCACCTGCGAGTAGAGCCCGATCGGGCCGATCCGATCGGCGAAGGCGAAGTGGGCTGCGGCCGGCGTCTCGAGCGGCCGCCCCCACGTCCCGATGCGCAGGAACACCCCGCACTCGCCGAAGTCGACCGTCGACGGATCCTCGGGGACGCGGACCTCGGTGATCGGGCGGCCAGCGGTGTAGAGGCGGATCGGGTCGGCACCGACGGCGCACACCTCCCAACCCAACCCGGAGGCAGCGACGACGACCTCCCCGGCGTCGCGCAACGGCAGTTCGGAGTCGCGCACGTCGCGCACCTCACCGAAGACCAGACCGACGGCTACGGCCAGCACCACGGCCAGCCGCGGTTCGCGTGCGACGGCGACCGCGACGGCGATCGCGAGCAACGGGAGCACGCTCAGGAAGAAGCGGGGGTAGAGGTCGAAGGGCTGGGCGACCTGCCACACGTACCAGACCTGGGCGACGACGAGGGTTCCGGCGACCAGCACGGCGGTCCCGGCGCGCGCCGGTTGCGGCTCGACCCGCATCACCACGGTGAGGACCCCGAAGACGACGAGTCCCCCGATGATCGCGGCGCTCAGCGGCTCGCGCCCGAGGAGTTCCTGGGTGACGAGCTCGCCGAAGAACGAGAGGTACCGACTCCCGCGCTGATCGGCCGTGTCGAGCAGATCGGCGATGGTCCAGACATAGACGAGGACCAGACCGGCGGCCGCGGCGAGCCAGCTGATGACCACCCGCGGATCGACACGTCCGAGCAGGACGAGCGCGGCGACACCGATCGGCCCGAGCGCGGCACCGGCGAACCCGTGGGTACCCATCGCCACGACGATGCCGATCGCGTGGCCCGCCAGCAGCAGGATGCGGCGCCGACCCGGCTGGTCGGCCACCCGCACGTATTCGAGGAGGCAGACGATGGCGACCGTGGCACCCAGCACCGACAGCGAGTAGCCGCGCACCGCCCTGCTCTGGGTGACGAACATGGGATTGGCGAGCATCACCAGACCACCGGCGAGCCCCGCCCATGCGCCGCGGCGGCGGGTGAGCCAGCCGGCGAGCAGGCCGACGGCCAGTGCGCCGTACAGCACGGGGAAGATCCGCTGACGGGCCTCGCCTTCGCCGCCGAGCCCCCACCAGAACGACTGCCACGCAGAGAACAGCAGATGGTTGTTGAACTCGACCACCTCGGTCAGGGCGAACGACGGCGACCCGCGTGAGATCACCCGGCGGACCGACACCGCCTCGTCGAAGTCGAAGCTGCGGGTGAGGTTCCCGGCGAGCACGAAGGCGGTCGCCACGCCGAAGACGGCGCCGACGACGCGGTCGGAGCGACGCCGGAGCCAGGTCATCGCTCCAGCGTAGCGACGGCCGGTCGACGCCTTCGCCTACGATCCGGCGATGCAACCGCACGAGGGCGCCATCCGGTGGGGCATCGCCGCGACCGGCAAGATCGCGAGCGCGTTCGCGACCGCGTTCCCGGCGGTCACCGATCCCGATGCGTCGATCATCGCCGTGGGATCCCGGCGACCCGAGACGGCCGCCGCGTTCGCGTCCGAGCACGGCATCGAGCGGGCCCACGGCTCGTATGCGGATCTGGCGGCCGACGCCACGGTCGACGCGGTGTATGTCGCCAGCCTGCAGCCGGGCCACGTGACCGACGCGATCCGCTTCCTCGACGCCGGCAAGCACGTGCTCGTCGAGAAGCCGATGGCGCTCTCGGCGGTCGAGGTCGACCGGATCGCCTCGGCGGCCGCGGCCAACGACCGCTTCGCCATGGAGGCGATGTGGATGCGCTTCAACCCCGGGCCGGTCGCCGCGGTCGACGCCGTGCGGGCCGGAGCCGTCGGCGAGCTCCACCGACTCGCCATCGACTTCAGCATCGAGGTCGACGACGATCCCGACCATCGACTGCGGTCGGCGGAGAAGGGCGGAGGCGCGCTCCTCGACCTGGGGATCTACCCGGTGACCCTGGCGTGGTGGCTGCTCGGCCCGCCGACCTCGTGGACGGTCGAGGGGACGGTGGCCGGCGGGGTCGACACGCGATGTGTGATCGAGGCCACCTGGCCCTCCGCATCGGCGACCCTCACCTGTGGGCTCGACGAGGCCGGACCGTTGCGCGCCGACCTCGTGGGTTCGGCCGGCGAGCTCACCGTCGCCGCACCGTTCCACGCAGCCGATCGCCTCGTCGTCGATGGACACGAGGCCCGCCATCCGGCCGCGTCGCTGCACTGGCAGGTCGACGAGGTCCACCGATGTCTCCGGGCCGGCGAGCGGGAGAGTCCACGCAACCCGATCGCCACCACGCGGGCGATCCTGGCGTGGTGCGACGAGATCCGGAGCGAGCTGGGTGTCCGCTACCCGACAGAGGGTTCCTGATCCGACAGGTCGGCCGGGGTCGCCGCCGTTGGCGGTGTCGGGGCCCGTAGGGTCGCCATCGTGAGTCGGAGTCGCCGAACCATCGCTGTCGTGGCCATCGCACTCGGCTTCTTCGCGACGGCGTGCGGCGCGGGCGGCGGGGCCGGGTCGGGCCCGGCCGACGCTGCGGCCGATGCGCTCGTCGACGAATTCGAGACCCTCGACGGCACCACGATCGACCTCGCGTCGTTGCAGGGCGAGGACGTCGTGCTCTGGTTCTGGGCCCCCTGGTGACCGTTTTGACGTCAGGAATCCTCCACGGTCGTGGAGGTCGAGCAGCAATACGGCGATGAGGTCCGCTTCGTGGGCGTCCCCGGACTCGCGAGCGAGGGGAGCATGCGAGGCTTCGTCGACGAGACCGGCACCGCCGGTCTGCGTCACATCCCCGATGTCGACGGTGTGATCTGGGAGCGGTTCGGCGTCAGCCAGCAGCGCACGTACGTGTTCATCGACGACGACGGTTCGTGGCGGACCGCCGGCTACGGGTCCCTGGCCGAAGACGTGCGAGACCTGATCGCCCAGTAGGGCGCGATCACCGTCGTGCGAACTGTGCGGCCTGATGGCGGCCGGCCACGACGAGCAGACCTCGGCCCGGCAGGGGCGGCAGGTCGAGGCGACCCGGCAGGGAGGCGCCCACGAGATCACCGTCGAGGGCGTCGGGCTGCAACAGCAGGCCGCAGCGCGCGGCCCGCAGCTCGTGGCTCCAGTGGCCATAGGCAGCGCGGAGGCGATCGGGCCGGCCGGCGGCGACCACGTGGGCCGCACCCTCGGCGACGAGGGCGCTCAGTCGACCGGCCGGATCGTGCACGTCGACCGCGTCGTCGACCAGCACGACCGTCGCCGGCTCGATGCCGGGGAGCTCTGCGGGCTCGACCGGGGTCACGTCGAGCGCATCGGCGAGATCGCCCGGACCTCCCACGACAACACACTCGAGCCCGGCGGCTCGGGCGGCGAGCCCGACGGTGATCAGGGTCGAGGTCTTGCCGGCCCGAGACGGCCCGACCACGAGGGCGTGATCGCCCGGGTGCAGTTCGAGTTCGGCGACGGCGAGGTCGTGGTCGAGACGGCCGACGGGAAGCCGAACCACCCCGCCGTCGACCGACGGCGGACGCTCGCGCAAGACAGCGTCGAGTTCGATCTCGGGGGCGAGCACGCCGAGCGTCGTCGGGACGACCTCGGGGGCGACTCCCCGGCGGGCCTCGATCGCCCGTGCGATGTCCCCCTCGGGCAGCAGGACGTGCAACTGGGCCTCGTCGCCTGCCCGCACGGCACGGCCCGGCGGCATCGACCGTGGGACCTCACGGATCCCGAACCGATGGGCTTCGACGGGATCGTGCACGCGGTGGGCCAACGTGCAACCGGCCCCGGCGGCCAACGCAGGGGGCAACTCCGCGGCCCGACGAAGCCCGACTACCACGATGACCCCGACGGCGGGGCCGTCGGCCCAGATCGCCGCCAGCTGTTCGTGCGGGACGCTCTCGCGCACCGGATCGTGGGCCCGAGCCAACCCGCCGAGGTCGTCGATCACGAGGACGATCGGCTGATGGCCGGCGGACGGCTCGGCGCGGCGACGATCGACCTCATCGGCCAACCAACGCAGGAGACGGAGCCGTCGCTCACCGTCGGTCGGTGCGGCCATGGTTCCCACCGACGGGAGATCACCGAGACCGGTGGTCAGACCGGCGTCGAGGTCGAGCCCGTGGACATGGGCGCCGCCGTCGATCGCGACGCAGGCGGCCGCGGCGAGCGTGGTGGACACGCCGGCGCCCGGGCCGCCGAGCACGACGAGATGGCCATCGGCTGGTGTCCACCCCTCGACGGTCTGACGCTGCTCGTCCGGGCGATCGACCAACCACCAACCCCGCGCGGTCGCCGACCCCGCCTCCGGCAACGGGTCGGGCCACGGCGCCGACGGTCGGGGCCGGTCACCGTGCGCGATGCGGACGGCGTCGACGAGCCGCTCGAGGTCACTCGGCCCCTCCGGGTCGGACGTGTCCAGCGAGCTGAACGGCGAGGCGACCCGCACCGGCGCATGCGACGACGATCGCCCGGTCACGAGCGCGGACTGGAAGCCGACGAGCTCGCCGGGGCCGAAGCGGGCGACCGCCCGACCGGGCCGACTTCGGGGGATCTGCGCTGCGTCGGGCGCATCGATGATGTCGGCGCTCTCGTGGCGGCCGGTGACCCGCAAGGCGATCCGACAGCCGGTGTTGGCCCGGATGTCGTCGGTGACGACCCCGGCCGGACGTTGGGTGGCGAGGATCATGTGGACGCCGAGGCTGCGGCCGCGCTGGGCGATGCCGACGAGCGCGTCGAGGAAGTCGGGGAGGTCGGCGGCGAGCGATGCGAACTCGTCGACCACCAGCACCAGGCGCGGCAGTGCGTCAACGCCGGGGTCCGACGCCGTCGCCGACCGATAGGCGGCCAGGTCCTCCGCTCCGACCGATCGCAGGAGGCGCTCCCGGCGATGCAGTTCGGCGTCGAGGCATCGAAGCGCCCGGGCGGCCAGATCGGCGTCGAGGTCGGTGACCAGGCCGGCGACGTGGGGAAGATCCGCGCAGCAATCGAACGCGGCACCGCCCTTGTAGTCGACGAGTACGAACGCGACGTGATCGGGATCGGCGGTCGCGGCGAACGACGCGACGATGGAGCGGAGGAGCTCGGACTTGCCGGCGCCGGTCGTCCCGCCGACGAGCAGATGCGGGCCGTCGGCGACCAGGTCGAGCGCGACCGCGCCGTCGACGTCTCGTCCGATCGGGGCGGTGAGGGTCGACGTGCCCCGCGTGCGGCGCCAGCGGGCTTCGATCTCGCCGGGGTTCGGGTCGAGCCCGAGCAGACCGAGCAGGTCGGCCCGGTCGGGGATCCCAGCCCCTGCGCAGACCAACTCGGGATCGTCGAAGCGTGCCATGCCCCGGGCGGCGGTCTCCGCCTCCGCCGCGGCGATGCCCCAGGCCAGCCCACGCACGCCGGGGCGATCGACGCGCGGATCGAGAAGCTCCATGCGGCCCACGTCGTCGACCACGGCGATGTGGGAGCAACCGGCCGGCAGCCGGTGGGTGTCTTCGACCAGCGCCACCACGATCGCGTGTTCGGCGGCGATCGCCCGCCGGCCGGGTGCGCCCCGACCTTCGAAGGTGGTGTCGCCGTCGAGGACCACGAGGTGGGCGGTGCTCGACGCCCCCAGGCGGGCATCGAGGTGGTCCCCTGCGTCGAGGCCGAGCGGCGCCCGCGGAAGATCGCCGGTGGCGCGATCGACGCCGTGGGGCAGCCACGTCGCCCACCGCCAGTCGCCGAGGTGGTCCGGTTCGGAGACGACGGTGACCGAGAGATCCGAAGGGCCGTGGTGGGTCGCGAGCTGCAACGCCAGCGACCGACCGACCGCCTGACGGGCCGCGGCGGGGCCGACGATCCCGACGATGGTGCCGGGCGCGAGCGTGATCGCGATCGGGACGTCGGCCAAGGGGGCGGCGGCGTCGACGAGTTCGACCACTGCGGTCGCCGGCTCGCCGTCCGCGGCGACCAGCGGAGGGGCGTAGGGGCAGGTGGTGGCGCCGACGCCGACGAGAAACGCATCGTCGTCGACACCGCGACGTTCCCACAGCCGGACCGAACCGGTGCTCGCCCGCCGGACGACTTCGGCCGGGTCGGGCACGATCGTGCGTCGCCGTACCCGCTCGGCGTCGCGGCGGGCGTCGAGGGTGGCCGCGATCTCGACGACCGCCGCCTCGACCTCGCGTACCGCCCGGCGGTGGGCCCGGCGGGACCGGCGCCGACGCTCCCACCAGGTGCCGAGCGTCAGCATGGGGCCGAGTGCGGTGAAGATCGCCATGTAGGGCGAGAAGAGCAGGGCCATCACCGCACCGGCGACCACCGGCAGGATCAGCACCGCGAGCGAGGGCGGCTCCACCGGATCGGGATCGGGCGGTTCGGCCGGCACGTCGAGCGTCGGCGCCTGCACGGCGGGTGCGACGCGGGGCGGCCGGTTGAACGGGAGGAGCCCGGCGTTGCGGCCGAGCCCTTCGCGAACCGCCAGCGGACGGTCGTCGGCGAAGGGGCGGGCGGCCCACTGGGTGGCGCCTGCGGTGACGATCGCATCCCGCGCCAGCGTCGCCTCGGTGACCGGGGCCCCGTCGACCAGGACGGGATTGTGGGCGGCCGGGTCGGCCTCGACCCGGTCGCCGTCGATCGTCAACTGGCGGCGACCCACGGTCGGGTCGTCGACCACGAGGGACGCGGTACCGCCGCGGCCGATCGCGCAGCGGCCGGCGAGATCCGACGAGCCGCCGGCACGGAGCCCGCCGACGAACGCGAGCACCCGAGCCGGGGTGGGGGGATGGGCGGGGGGTGTGAGGGCCGGTTCGAGCACCGAACCGACGTGCAGAGCGAGATCCGACACCGCCGAGGAGGGCGGATGCCAGACGCCGTCGACGGTGAGGCCTGCCGACGGCACGGTGGCCGGACTGCCGAGGGCGGTGGCGAGATCCCCGACGGTCGCCGACGGGTCGGCGATGTCGAGGGTGACGATCCGGTCGCGCCGCCTCGTGCCGGCGGGCACTTCGTGTCGGCCTGGACGGTGGACGACGCGCATCAGCGTGACCGTGCCGCCGGGTCTCAGCCGACGCCGCCGTCGAGGGCGTTGATGGCGGCGAGGCGCTCGCGGCCGATGAAGGCGGCGTGCTCGCCGAGGCTGTCGCGCAGGGTGAGGAGGTTGCGCTTGAACTGGCTCTCCCACAGGCCTCGGAACTCCTCGGCCCGGCGACCCTGCCAGTTCGTGGCCTGGATGCCGCCGTCGATGGCGGCGATGATCCGCTCGACCGCCTCCGCCTGCTGACGGAAGTTCGCCCCGAGGGCCTCCATCTCGGCCTTGTTCATCACCAACATGTCACCGGACACGGTGCGCTCCTTCTCCCCAGTGTGGGGCGTGTGGGAAGTGCTTTTCATGCTCTTCCATGCTTTTCATGATTAATGACACTGGCAGAGGGCGCGTCGAAAAGCAAGAGAAATCATGAAAAGCTGTGAAACGCTCAGAAGGTTCGGCTCGAACGAGCGATCAGGCGTCGCGGTTGGTGCGCTTCATCGCCGCGAGGGGATCGGCGCGAAACGCCTGCACCGAGGCCTGGTGTCCGGCCAGCGCCTGGAACTCCTGGCCGGCGCGCATCGCACTCCGCCCGCCGCGCACGTCGAACTGCCGATGCACGAGACGCTTCTTGATCTGGGTCAGATCGGCCGCCACGGAAGCGATGCGATCGGCGATCGCCAGCACCTCGACCTCGAGCTCGTCGGGCGGGTAGGCACGGTTGGCCCATCCGATCCGGGCCGCTTCGACCCCGTCGATCGCATCGCCGGTGAGCATCGCCTCCATCGCATGGCGGAGCCCGAGCAGCGGCTCGTGGTACGACCAGTCGGGCGAGGACGCGACCCGCACGACCGGGTAGGAGATCCGGGCGTCGGTCGCCACGTACACGAGATCGCACGCCGACGCGAGCTCGGTCGCCCCGGCCATCGCGTAGCCGTGGACCTGGGCGATCACCGGCTTGGCGAGATCCCAGATCGAGAACCAGCCATCGGTCGCCTGTCGGGCCCAGGCGCCGTCGCCGGGCGCCGAGTGGTAGGGCGGATCGTCCATCAACGCCGACGAGAGGTCGTAGCCGGAGGAGAAGCAGTCGCCCGCGCCCCGCACGATCGAGACCCGGACGTCGTCGTCGTGGTCGTGGGCCTGCAGCATGTCGAACAGCTCGGAGCGGAGGGCCGTCGAGATGGCATTCTTCTTCTCGGGCCGGTTGAGGGTGACGTAGCGGACCCCGTCGGCCGCCGGTTCCACCAGGATCAGCTCGGTCATCGGGTCGTCTCCCCCGCCCCGGTGACCGCCGCGGCGATCTCCAGAGCCTCGATGTCGTCGGTGCGCAGGATCACACCCGTGAGACCGTCGGGCACGACCTCGTCCCAACGCGAGCGGATGCGATCGGCCGGGCCGAACAGGGCGCCGGCGTCGATGTAGTCGTCGGGCACGGCCGCGATCGCCTCGTCCTTGCGGCCGGCGAGCCAGAGTTCCTGGATGCGGGCAGCCGCCTCGGGGAAGCCGCGACGCGCCATCGCGTCGCGATGGAAGTTGTTGTCCTCGCTGCCCATGCCGCCGACGTACATGCCGGTGAGCGGCTTCTTGGCATCGATCGCAGCCTGGACGTCGTCGGTGATCTCGATCGTGAGGTTGCCCATGATGTCGAAGTCGTCGGGCCGACCACCACGGCGGGCCCACCCCTGCTCGACGTTGGCGCCGTGGAGACTCCAGCCGTCGGTGCCGTAACCCATCGGCAGCCACCCGTCGGCCACCTCGGCGGCGAGCGCGGTGTTGAGCGGGCCGCCCGCCGCGATCCAGATCTCGATGTCTCCGGCCGGATGGAGGATCGACTTGAGCGCCTTCCCTTCGCCGATCCCGCCCGGCCCGACGTAGGGAAGGGACACCTCCGCCCCCTCGTGCTCGACGGGCGCCTCGCGCGCGAACACCTTGCGCATGATCTCGACATGGTCGCGCAGACGGCGGTGAGGGCTCCCCCACGGCTGGCCGTACCAGCCCTCGACGATCTGAGGACCGCTCACGCCGAGGCCGACGATCACCCGCCCGCCGCCGGCGAGATGGTCGATCGTCATCGCCTGCATCGCCGTCGCGGCGGGGGTCCGGGCCGAGACCTGGACGACGGCGGTGCCGAGCTTGATCTGATCGGTGTGGGCGGCGATGTAGGCGAGGGGCGTCATCGCATCGGCCCCGTATGCCTCTGCGGTCCAGACCGAATGGAAGCCGAGCCGGTCGGCCGTGGTGATGAGGTCCATGGGCAGGTCGACCCGCTTGGCGCGGTACACCTCGAGGCCCAGTCCCAACTTCACGAAGGCGATCGTAGGGCGGGTGGGGACGGAGGCTCGAACTCCGGTCGTCGCCGTGGCCGCCGGTAGGGTCGCCCCCGTGGGATCCGCAGCCCGTCCCCGCGATCGACGCCCTCGCTTCGACCGTCGCGAGGAGACGAGCCGCGCCGGCGAACGGCCGTGGGGCGACGGTGTCTACCGGCGTCGGATCGATCTGCGCCGGGTCGCCCCGAACCGGATCGTGGGCGAACTCGAGGACGACTTCCACCACTTCGCCGTCGCGGTCGAGCACGACGACACCATGGTCACCGGCGTCTCGGCCGAGGGCATCCGCCACCCGTGGGACGTGTGCGCAGAGGCGGACCGGCCGATCCAGACGATCGTCGGCGTCCGCCTCGCCGATCGACCGAGCGTGCTCGGCACACTCGACGCCCGCGCCAACTGCACCCATCTCTTCGACCTGGCCGGCCTCGCGGTCGCCCATGCGGCACGCGCGGTCGACGAACGCCGCTTCGAGGCCGAGGTCACCGACCCCGATGGCGACGGTGCCCGGCTCGCACGACTCTGGGTCGACGATGCGCCGGCACTCGAGTGGCAGCTCCGTCAGCGCGAGGTCGTGGGGCCGGACCGCTGGCGCGGCGTTCCGCTCTGGAAGGGCTTCATGCGCTGGGCCCTCGCCGAACTCGGCACGCCGACCGCCGAGGCGGCGATCGTGCTCCGCCGAGCGATCGACATCAGTCGCGGCCGCATGCAGGATCTCGACGACTACCGCTCCAACGCGGAACTGGCCGGCTTCATGACCGGCGTCTGCCACGCCTTCACCCCGGAGAACCGCGAGCGCGGGGTGCGTCTCACCGGGTCGGCCCGCGACTTCACCGATCGGCCCGAGTTGCTGCTCGCCGACTTCGACGACCGCAACGGGACCTGAGGCCCGCTCGGCGTCAGTCCGGTGGGGCACCGCCCTCGGCGGTGCGTCGCGCGACGAACTCGTCGAGTTCGGCCACGATCGCGTCGTCGACCGGTGGTTGCTCGTAGTCGGCGAGCCGCTGCTTCCAGACGGCATTCGCCCGCTGGCGCGCGTCGAGGCTCCCCTCTTCCACCCATTGCTCGAAACTGGCACGGGTGGCGACGATCGGGTCGTAGAACGCGGTCTCGAACCGTTCGAGGGTGTGGGGTTCGCCGAAGAAGTGGCCACCCGGCTCGACGCCGGCGATGGCGTCGAAGGCCAGCTCGGCGTCGGACACGTCGACCGGCTGCCAGGACTCGACGATCGTCTGGAGGATCTCGACGTCGAGGATCAGCTTCTCGAACGAGGCGACGAGCCCGCCCTCCTGCCAGCCGGCGCTGTGCATGATGAAGTTCGCGCCGCCCCGCATCGCACCCTGGAGATTGAACATCATCTCCCAGGCCCCCTGCGCGTCCTCGGTGGGCGACGCACTCGAACCCGACGACCGCCACGGCACCTCGATCAAGCGGGCGAGCTGGCCGGTCGCGACACCACCCTGCACGGCCTCGGGTGTGCCGAACGCCGGCGAACCCGATCGCAGGTCGACGTTCGAGGTGAACCCGCCGTAGATCACCGGTGCACCGGCTCGGGTGAACTGGGCGAGGGTGATCGAGGCGAGCGCCTCGGCGTGCTGGAGCAGCAGGGCGCCGGCGAGCGAGACCGGCGCCATCGCGCCCGCGAGGGTGAACGGCGTCATCGCGCACACCTGCCCGCTGCGGGCGAAGTCGATGATGCCGAGGGCCATCGGCACATCGAGCATGCGCGGCGAGTTGGTGTTGATGTTGGCCCAGACGACGGGCTGGTCGACGAACTCGTCCTCGGTGAGCCGGTGCCGGATCCGCAACATCTCGAACATGTCCTGCACCCGCTGTCGGCCGCGCGTGAACAGGAAGGTCGGCTTGTCGGTCAGGGTGAGCTGGGATCGGGTGATGTGGAGGTGCCGGACGTCGACCGCAATGTCCTGGGCCTCGACGAAGGGCATGTTGGCGTGGAGGATGTCGAAGCCCTGGAAGAGCCGCATCAGGTTCTCGTAGTCGGCGAGGGTGCCCGGGCGGCGGCCGTGGTCGAGGTCCGAGACGAACGGGGGACCGCCGACGGGCATGAAGTTCAGATGGCGGCCACCGATGGTGATCGCCTTCGCCGGGTTCGGGGCGCCGAGCTCGATCGTGGCCGGGGCCCGACGGACCGCCTCATCGACCACTTCGGCCGGGATGCGGACCAGCATCTCGTCGCCGTCGTGGCCGACCGATGCGCCTGCGGCCGCCAGGATGTCGTGGGCCTCGGGCAACAGCACCCGCATCCCGTGTTCCTGCAGGAGCCGCTTGGCCTCGGTGTGGACGTGAGCGACCTCGTCGTCGCTCAGGATCCGATCGGGTGCGTGGGGGTAGACCAGGTCGCGGTGGTGCGCGGTCGATCGCACCGGGCGACTCGCCCGCCGGTCGCGGTTGGCTCGACGGCGGGCCACGTCAGCCGCCGTAGTGCTCCATCGAGTGGGCACCGGCCCGCATCTCCTCCGCCGCCCGGGCGGCGTCGGCGATCGCCGCATCGAGGCGGTCGGCGACGAGCTGGGGATCGGATTCGAAGGCGAGCTCCTCGAGCAGGCGGCCGAGTCGGTCCTGGGACCGCCAGGCCGCGAACTTCGCCCACTCGGCGTAGAGCGCGTTGGGATCGTCGATGGCGATCAGATCCGCCGACCGGCTCTGCTCGTCGCGGGAGGTGTCGAGGGCGACGTAGCCGTTGACCATCGAGATCCGTTCGGTCAGCTCGGTCACCGGACCGGCGCGATGCACGACCATGTCGCCGTGCAGCGCGATGGCATAGCCCGGGCCCGGGAACTCGGGTGCGACGGTGCGTTCGGGTGGGGGCGTCCGGCCGGCTGCGGAGAGCTCGGCCGCCTCGTGCTTGGTGCCGAGGAAGTACTCGAAGCGGCCGCCGGCGACAAGTGCGGGATCGGTCACCGTCATGACGAAGTCGAGGGGCAGGGTGTCGTGGTGCCACTTGTCGATAGCGACCTCGATCCGGCTCGGTTCGTAGTTGAGGTGGCCGAGATGCAGGGGCATCGCGTGGGGGGCGATCGGGATGCCGTAGATCGCCTCGAGGTGGGCGGTGACGTCGGGGCTGACGCACAGATCGCGCAACCAACGACTCCGATAGCAGCCGCCCCGGGCCATCGTCTCGATCCGATCGCCAGCCGGCGTGGCGAACGCGCGCAGGCGCCGCGCGAGGTCGAGCATGACGGCCGCACCCTCATCACTGAGCAACCGGAAGGGGGACGACGCGGCGACCGGCGTGGCCTTGGTCGCGATCTCCGACTCGGTGTAGCCGAGGTCGGCGAGCATCACGATCTCGGCGGGCTGCTCGAGCTGCAGGTGGCGCTCCGCGTCGAAGGCCGGTTCGTCGTCGAACCACGCGTAGCCCGGCGGCTGGACGGCGGGAAACGGGACGGCGGTACCCATGGCGATCAGTATCGAACCCATCGCTCCATGCGTCCAGTGCATGTTTCAGCACTTACACGTGCGTTGCACGCACTCTTCCGTACACTGTGTCGATGGCCCTGGACCGTTCCCACCTCGAACTCCTGCGAGCACTCGACGCACACCGGACCTTGCGAGCGGCGGCCACCAGCATCAACCTGAGCCCGTCGGCCGCCAGTCGCCGACTCGGTGATGCGGAACGCCGTGTGGGCGTCGCGCTCACCCACACGTCGGGCCGCCGCCTGGAACTCACCACGGCCGGCCGGTACCTCGCCGAGGCGGCGCGGGAGGCCGACCGCCTGCTCGACGACGCCGAACTGACCGCCCGGTGGCTGGACCGCGGCGCGACGAGACCCGTGCGGATCGGTTTGGGTTTCCACGACACCCTGCCGTGGCCCGACGGCCCGGCGCCGCCGTTCGAGATCGTGCGCACGACCGAGGCGGGCTGGCCCGCAGCACTCGCCGATGGCTCGGCCGATCTCATGATCGACGCCGGTGAGGTCGCCCGCGGCGTCGATCGGATCGAGCTCGCGTCGGATCGGCTCGTCGCCATCGTTCCCGTCGGACATGCGCTCGCGACCTGCGGTCGGCCCGTCGATGGTCCGGATCTGGCAGATCTCACCTACTTCGCGTCCGCGGTCGAACCACGTCCGGGCTTCGAGTTCGAACGACTGTTCAGACCCTCGGGCACCAGTCCCCGCCACATCGTGCGAGTCGAGTCGGCGGCGGTCACCCTCGGCCTCATCGAGGCGGGACGGGGCGTCACGATCCAGCCGGGACTGGCGGTCGCCGGGCGTGCCGACGTCGCGGTCGTCGAGCTCGCCCGGCGGATCGACGTGACCTGGTGGGCCCACGTCGCCGAAGCGAGGGACGAGGTCGTCACGGTCGTCGACGCGTTCACCGCCGCGCTCGCGCGCCGCCGCGCCACCTGAGGCACCGGGAGCCGCGACCGAGCACCGATAGCGTGCCGTCATGACCTCGCCCGCGACCGCCGAATCGATCTTCGGCCCGTCGAGGCGGGGGTTGACGATCGCGATCATGGCCTGTGTCGGCATCATCGCCTACAACAACCTGGCGGTCTCGGCCGCGCTTCCCGAGATCGGCGCAGACCTCGGCGACGTTGCGCTGCTCCCCTGGACGATCTCGGCGGAGCTCTTGACCTCCGGCGTGGCGATCCTCGTCGCCGGACCCCTCGTCGACGGCCTCGGCCCTCGGCGGGTCTTCCGTTGGTCGGTCACCGCGTTCGTCGTCACCTCGATCGGGTGCGGGATCGCGCCCTCGATGGTCACGCTCGTCGCCGCCCGGGCCGTGCAGGGCGTGGCGGCCGGTCTGCTCTTCACCGTCACGATGGCGGTCATCGGCCTCGCCTACGAGAGCGACGCCCGGGCGCGGGTGTTCGCGTCGAACTCGATCGTCTGGGGCGTCATGAGCGTCGCCGGTCCTTCCGTCGCCGCGGTGATGGTGTCGGTCATCGACTGGCGCGGCGTGTTCTTCTTCAACGTCCCGGTCGCCCTGATCGCCGCCGCCCTCGCCTGGCGACAGCTCCCCGCCGACGCCGAGAACGCCGAGTCGAGCCGGCGACTCGACACCCGCGGCATCGCCCTCGTCACCTTGGTGAGCGCCGCCGGACTCGCCGTGGTCGAGGGTTCGGTGCTGGCGGTCGTCATCGGGGCCGCGGTCAGCCTCATCGCCCTCATCGGCTACATCGGCCACGCCCGCCGGACCCCGGATCCCGTCGTGCGGATCGCCCACGTGTGGAGCGAGCGGTACCGGTCGATCCACACGACGTCGATGCTCGCGGTCGGCGGATCGCTCGGCTTCCACGCCTTCATCCCGGTGTACCTGCGCGCCGGCCGGGGCGTCTCCACGACCGTCGCCGCGTTCTCGGTCATCTACCTCTCGGCGGGCTGGACCACGGGCGCGGTCGCGTCGAGTCGGCTCCAACGTCGCCTCGGGCTCGAGCCCGTGGTGCTGGTCGGTGCCCTCCTGCTCGTCCCCGGCTTCTACGCGGCGACGCTGGCCGTGCTGACCGACGGACCGTTCTGGTTGCTCTACGCCGGTCTGGTGCTCGCGGGAACGGGCGTCGGAACGATCTCCACCACCGGCACCAACGTGCTCCAGACCCGATCGCCCGCGAGCGAGATGGGCCGGGTGTCGGCCGCCCATCAGTTCGTCCGCACGCTGTTCATCACCTACGGGGTCGGCATCGCCGGAGCGCTCATCTTGACCACCGTCGACCGCCGCACCGGCGACGTCGAGGCGGTGCGGGAGCTCCTCAGCGACGAGGGCACGCAGGTCGACCCGACCGTCGCGGACGCCCTCACGACCGGGTTCGGCTACACGATGCTCGCCGCGTGTGTGGCCGCCACCTTGACCGTGCCGTCGGCGTTGCGCCTCGTGCGGACCCGCACCGAAGCGGTAACCTCCGCGGCGTGAAAGCCCTCCGGTTCTCCCGCAAAGAAGGCCGCTACGCCGCGGCGATGGTGGCCTCTCGCCTGCGCCCGGGAGCCGGTGCAGCGGTCGGACCGCTCTCGCTGATCGACGACGACGGCCCCGATCTCCCTGCCGACGACTGGGTTCGCGTCTATCCCCGCCTCGCCGGCATCTGCGGGTCGGACCTCTCGACGGTCGATGGCCACTCCTCGCGCTATTTCGAGGAGTTCGTCAGCTTCCCGTTCGTCCCCGGCCATGAGGTCGTCGCCGACACCGCCGACGGACGCCGGGTCGTGCTCGAGCCGGTGCTCGGCCACGAGGCCCGCGGTTTCGAACCGCCGTTCGACGGCGCGTCGCCGGGCGACGGAGACGACTATCGTCATCTGACCAGCGGCCCCCTCGAGCCCGGTATCCAAACCGGCTTCTGCGAATCGACCGGTGGTGCGTGGTCCACCGAGTTCGTGGCTCACCCGAGCCAGCTCCACGACGTCCCCGACTGGATGAGCGACGAACTCGCCGTCCTGATGGAACCCGTTGCCGGCGGTGTGCACGCGGCGTTGCGCGCGGACGTGCAGGACGGCGACACCGTCGCCGTCATCGGTGCCGGCACGATGGGCCTGGTCACGATCGCCGCCCTGCGTCACCTCACCTCGCCGGGCTCGATCATCACCGGCGCGAAGTATCCGATCCAGCGCCAGCTGGCCGAGGAGTTCGGTGCCGATGTCGTCTGCACGCCCAACGAGCTGCTGCGCGCCGTCCGCCGCTCGACCGGATCGTTCATGATCGACGGACGCCTCTCCGGTGGTGCCGACATCGTCATCGACGCCGTCGGAAGCCAGGCCTCCATCGAGGCCGCGATCGGGATGTGCCGGCCTCGGGGCAAGGTCGTGCTCCTCGGGATGCCCGGCGTCGTCGAACTCGACCTCACCGCGCTCTGGCACCGAGAAACCCAGCTCATCGGCGCGTACACCTACGCGACCGAGACGCTCGCCGACGGACGCCGCGCCAGCAGCTTCGAGCTGGCGTTCGAACTCGCCGGCAAGGTCCCGTTCGACAAGATGGTCTCGGCCACCTATCCACTCGCTCGCTACGTCGATGCCATCGCCCATGCCGCCGAGTCGGGACCTCGTGGTGCGGTCAAGGTGGCCTTCGACATGCGTGACGAGAAGCGGCGCGGCATCGACTGACGCCAATTCCCGTCGTCGAGTCGTGATCGCGGCGGCGACCGGCCAGACTACGGCCATGGCCGAGACCGAGACCGCCGCCCCGTCGCTCGACGACGAGACGACCGCCGCCCTGACGCTGTTCAACGAATACGTCGACGCCGACCGCGAGCGCACCCGCCGCGAGAAGCGCATCAAGAAGGCCGAGCGGGCCAAGGACGAGGCCGCCGCCGCCGTGCGCAACGCCAAGGGTGCGGAGGAGACCGCGGCCGCCGAAGCCGCGTACCGCGAGGCGCAGGAGGCCTTCCGCAAGATCCGTGACGGCGAGGAGCCCGAAGCGGCACCCGCCGCCGAAGCAGCGGCCGAAGAACCCGCCGCTCCCACCGAGGCCGCCGAGGAGGCACCCGCCGCCGAGGCCGCCGCCGAGGACCCTCCCACCGAGGCCGCCGAGGCCGCCGCCGAGGACCCTCCCACCGAGGCCGCCGAGGAGCCGGCACCGGCGATGGAGACCGACCGCACCGACGACGACGCCGAGGACGCAGCGGAGGACCCCGCGCCGGCCGACGACGCCGAAGAGCAGTAGCGCCCATCATCCCGACCCGAACGACGGACACCTGTCTCGTCGTTCACACGGCGTTCACGCAGGGTGATTGCTACGGCAGCAGTGCGTGACTACGGTCCTACCAACAGCGCGGGTTTGCGGCGTCTTCGCCACGACGCGTGCTGTCGGCGGTCGAGGACCGCCGTGGCGTCAGGTGGGAGACAACATGTGGAACGGCGATCGCGTGTCGGTGGTCTTGATGACGTACCGGGAGCGGGACTCGATCCGCTCCGTCGTCGACGGGTTCGAAGCCACCGGTGTCGTCGACGAGATCATCGTCGTCAACAACAACGCCGAAGCGGGCACGAGTGAGGCGATCGCCGGCTCGTTCGCCCGGGAGGTCCACGAGCCCAAGCAGGGATACGGCTTCGCGACCCGCAAGGGGCTGGAGGTGGCGACCGGCGACCTCGTGGTGCTGGCGGAACCCGACGGCACCTTCGACCCGAACGACATCATCAAGATGCTGGCCTACAGCGACCAGTTCGACGCCGTCTTCGGCACCCGCACCCACCGCCAGATGATCTGGCGCGACGCGAACATGGGCTTCGCCCTTCGATACGGCAATCTCGCCGTGGCGAAGCTCGTCAATCTCCTCTTCCCGCCGGCGGCGCTGACCGATGTCGGCTGCACCTACCGGCTGTTGCATCGCGATCTGCTCGAGCGGGTGCTGCCCCGCCTGCGGATCGGCGGCAGTCAGCTGGGACCCGAGTTGATGATCACGGCGATGCTCGAGAGAGGTCGTCATGTCGAAGTGCCGGTCAACTACCGGGCTCGGGTCGGCACCTCCTCGGTCACCGGCGATCTCGGGAAGGCCATCGTGCTCGGCATGCAGATGATCGGGTTGATCGTCTCGCTGCGGATCCGCTCGCTCGGCCACCGTGCGACGCGCAAGTACGGGCCGACGAGCCGACCACGCCAACTGGAACTCAGCGCCACCGGCGAGGGAGATGTCGACGAGGTCGTCATCGACGTTCGGGCGCACGCGCCCGACGCCGCCGAGAGCACCCGACGGCCGCCTCGTTCCGCCGCGGTCTGATCATGGCCGGTGCCACCACCCGGGCGTCGGACCGCCTCGCGTCGAGCGATGCGGCCACGACCGTCGGGCTGATCGCCGTCGCCAACGCCGTCCTCTACGGCTTCTCGATCGGGGCCGCCCGGCTCCTCGACGTCGCCGACTACGGCCAGTTCGCCGGCATGTATGCGCTCATCGCGCTGACCAACGTGATCGTCGCTGCGCTGCAGCTCAGCACCGCGCAACGGGTCGCCGCCGACCCGGACCACCCGGTCGGCCCCGACGCCACCAGCACCCTCGCGGCTGCTGCGGTCGTGTTCGCCGTGGTGTTCGGCGCCATGCTCGCACTCGCCGACGGCATCGCGGTGGTGCTGCTCGCCAGCGCCGCCCTCGTCGCCGCGGCCTACGTGCCCTGGAACATCGTGACCGGGATCTACCAGGGTCAGAACCGGATGATCGGCTACGGGTCGCTGATGCTCGGCCAGTCCGTCACCCGCCTGGCGGCGCTGTTCGTCCTCGCGATCGCCGCCGAGCCCGAGGTGTTGATGGCCGCCACGGCGGTCGCCATGTTCCCGCCGCTGCTGGAGGGGCTGCGCCAGCTACGCCTGTCCGCGGACGCGGCGCGCATCCGTGTCTCCTGGGGCGGTCTCGGGCAGACCACCGTCGTCGCGACCGCAATGGGCTTCGTCACGCTGGGCGACGTCGCGATGGTCAGCCTCGTCCACGACCACGAGAGCGGTGGCGTGTACGCCGCGGTCGCACTGCTCGGTCGGGTGGTCGTGTTCATCCCCACGGCCCTGGGCCCGGTGTACTTCCCGACCTTCGTCCGGCTCACCGCCGACGGGACCCGGCGTCGGGCGGTGTTGGTGCGCGTGACCGCCGTGTCCGGCGCCGTGTCCGCAGCACTCGCGGTGGCGATCGCCGTCGCTCCCGACCTGGCGATCGGTGCCACCGTCGGCGACGCCTACCGCGACGGCACGACGATCGTCGTCCCCTACATGCTGGCGAGCTGGACCATCGGCGTCGCCACGCTCGTGGCCCACGAACGGCTCGCGATGCAGGACCGCCGCTTCGTGTGGGGGATCGCGGCACCCGTTCTCACTGCGATGGTGTTCGCGTCCGGGCTCGCCGGCTCCCCTCGAGCGGCCGCCTGGTGGATGGCGGTGCTCGGCGGGGTCGTCCTCGTGGGCGCCGTCACGCGTAGCGTCACCTCCGACGACGTCATCGACCTCCGCCGCCCGGCCGATGATCAGGACCGGGTCCGATGACGGGGAGGACGCTCGCACGCATCGGTGGCGTGCTGTCGGCGCTGGCCGCGCTCGGCATGCTCGCCCTCGTGCTCGCGCCCGCGGAACTCTGGGACCACCCGGAGAACGACAGCCGGTACGACGGGTTCGACCCGGTCACGATGTACATCGATGACGCCAACCCACGATCGGAGAACGCGTCGGTCGAGATGACGACCGAGAGCCTCGAGCTCGCCGCGTTCCCGGGTGGCAGCGCGCAGGTCCATCTCGCCACCGGACCTCTCAGCTACGAGTCCAGCTTCGATCTCACCGTGCTGGAGTCCGAGCCGAGCACGACCCCGTTCTCGATCAAGGTGTGGGCGCCGTTCGTCAACAACGGCGTCGAACTCGTACTCGAGGGCGCGCCGCGCCATCGGGTGCTGGCGCGCGACATCATCGACGGCCGGATCACCGAGACCCGGCCGCTCGGCACGTACACACCCGGGCAGCGCTACCGGGTGTCGGCGTCGATCGACCGGGTCGACGAGTCGATCCTGTTGTCGCTGCGTTCGATCGACGAGGGCTTCGACGGCCGGGCCGTCGAAGTGGAGGCGACCTCGGTTCCGTTCGAGTCCCACGTTCTGTCCTCGGTGATCGAGGTCGAACCGGGTCGGGCGTATCGGGCCGCGACCGACGTGCGGATGACCAATCCCGGTCCGGTCGGGTTGTCGATCGAGTGGCTCGACGCCGATGGAGCCCGACTCGACACGGCGAACCGTTGGGAACCACGAGATCCGGTCCTCGGCTGGGCCGGATTCGACCTCGATGCCGTCGCCCCGCCCGATGCGGCCGCCGCCCGCATGGTGTTCGCGACCGGCCCGGGCGTGGGCGCCACCTTCGGCCGTCCGTCCTTCGCCGCCACCGATCCCACCTCGACGACCGCCGGTGTGAACCTGCTGGTCAACCCGACGTTCTCCGACGACGCCGCCGGTTGGCGCCGGGCGGAGGGCGACGCCGCGTTGGTGACCCGCACGCTCGAGGAGCGGAGCTTCGGCTACGTCGTCGAGCCGGCCCTGACCGATCTCGTCTTCGACGCCACCCGCGTGGCGGTGACGGTCGAAGCCGATTCTCAGGGCGGCGCGGCCAACGCCCGGCTCGAGGACCACACGCTGACGCTCGGGCACCGACGCTGGCTCGCCGTGGTCGTCGACGATCCCCGGGTCACGCTGCTCGTGGTCGGGCTCGCCGCCGCCGCCGTGCTCATGTTGCGACCGGTCGATCGTTGGCGTCGGATGCGGCGGTGTTCGGGCTCGATCGTCGCTCGAGCCAGTTCGCTCCAGCTCTCCCCCGCAGTCGTACGCGGGGGCGCGTGGATCCTGCTGGTCGCGACGGTGGTGATCGTGGGCACGACCATTCTCGGCGCGAACGGGAGCAGCAACGCCGACATGGTGGGGGCGAAGGTCTGGAGTTACAGCGTGTCCAAGCACGGACTCGCCGATCTGTACCTCGCGGTCAACGTCGCGTCGGTCGAAGCCGAGCAGTGGTCCGGGCTCCCGCTGCAGGAGGCCGGCTTCCCCTATGGCCCGCCCCACGGATACATCACCGCTGCGCAGG
Source organism: Actinomycetota bacterium (assembly GCA_039193795.1). Lineage (GTDB taxonomy): Bacteria > Actinomycetota > Acidimicrobiia > Acidimicrobiales > Aldehydirespiratoraceae > UBA11606. The sequence continues at coordinate 112,198 of JBCCWI010000001.1, forward strand.
GCTATGCGCACCGGTTCTTCCTCGACACGCCGGGCGTCGGCGACAACACCGATGCGCTCACGACCCTGGCCCGGGCCACCAACACGATCTTCTTGCTGATCGACGCCGCACTCATCTGGATCTGTGTCCGCGACGGTCGTCGGCTCTCCAACGCCCATCCGACCGGGCGCAACCGCACCCGGGCCCGAACCGCTGCGCTCGCGTTCGCCCTCAGCCCCGCCGCGTGGTTCGCGAGCGCCGTGTGGGGCACCTCCCAGGTCGTGAGTCTGAGCTTCTTGCTCAGTGCGATGATCGCGGCGCAGCGTGATCGGCTGACGTGGGCGTGGTTCCTGGGAGCGATGGCGGTCATGGCCCGTCCGCAGTACCTCGTGCCGGTGGCGTTCCTGTTCCTGTGGCTCGCGCTCTACAACGCACCGCGCCGAAATCTCGCCGCCCTGCCCACGGCGATCGCCGCATCGTTCCTCGCGATCCTGCCGTTCTCGCTGCTGCTGTCGCCGACGCTTCCGGTGGACAACTTCGTGAACGTCTACCTCCTGCATCTCTCCGACGGCAACGACGGCTGGACGCTCCCGGCCTCGTGGGGGGCGGCGTCGATCTGGCCCCTCGTCACCGCCGGCAGCTTCGGCATGTCCGGCGTCGAGCGCCTGCTCTTCTCCGCGGAGGAGGAGCTGTTCACGGGCTTCTCGCTGCACCGCCTCGCGACCCTCACCTCGGCGACGACGCTAGCGCTGCTCGCACTCGGTCTCGTCGTCGCCCGGTTGCGCGGACGCCGCGTGCCGGTCGTGCTGCTCGTCGCCACGGCGTCACTCACACTGTTCCTGGTCAACACCGCGACCCCCAGCTACCACCTCGTCTTGCCGCTCGCCCTGCTGATCGCGGCCCAGCCCGCCTTGCCACGGGCCGGTTACTGGACGGCGGTCACCTATCTCACCACCACGACGACGATCACGATGTGGGCGATGGGCAGCTACTGGATGAGCCGGCATCAGTTCTGGGGCGTCGGGATCTACGACCCCGACTTCTTCCTCGCACGATGGGGAAACACCGTCGCCCAGAACGACTTCGCCATCACGACGATGATCATCATGAACCTCTTCGTGCTGGTGATCCTGTGGCGTCACACCCTGTTCGGGCCGCGCACGCCCGAACGGTCGACCGAACCCGAGACGGCGGCGTCGGACACCGTGATCGACCTGAGAGCCCACGAGCACGAAGAACCGATCCTCGCCTACGACCGCCTGCTCTCGCCGGAGAAGCGTTCATGAGCGAGCGCCGATCCACGCCGGCCGACCCACCGCGGGTGGCCCTCTTCCTCGCCGGCCGCGATCCCGAGCACCCCACCGCAGGGGGCGGCGATGCGCAGGCCTGGGTGTGGGCGCGGTGGTGTCACGAGCACGGCTACCGCGTCGTCTACCTGTGTCAGTCGCACCCCGAACTCGCCGACACCACCGAACTCGACGGCATCGAGGTGCACCGGATCGGTTCGCTCGTGACGCTGCCGATACGCGCGGCGGCGTGGTACCGACGCAACCGTGATCACATCGATCTCGTCTACGACGACCCGATCGGGGCCGGCCGTGTTCCGTTCCTCTCCCCCCTGTTCGCCCGAACGGCCCGCATCGCCGTCTGGCACCAGGTGACCGCTCCCCTCTTCCGCGAGCTCTACCCGCGCCCGGTCGCGGCCGTGCTCGCCGTGGTCGAACGGTTGGTCGCCCGGCTCTACCGCACGACCCACATGTGGGTTCCGAGCGAGGAGCGACGTGACGAACTGGCCGACGCGCTGGGGTTCCACCTCGACCGGTTGCACGTGATCAGTCCCACGATCCCCGACGCCCGGCTCGACCGCGGCGTCGATGTCGGCGGCCGCGATCCGGTCGTGACCTTCCTCGGCGTCCTCCGTCCCTACAAGGGCATCGAGGACCTCGTCCTCGCCATGGAGGCAGCCACCCGTGCATGCCCCGAGGCACGGCTGGTCATCGCCGGGCGCTCCCCCGACGACACCTACCTTGCGTCCTTGCAGCGTCTCGTCGAGAGCCACCCGGGCGCGAACGCCGAGATCCGCGTCGGCCTGAGCGACGACGAGAAGTGGGCGCTGCTGCGCAGCTCCAGACTGCTGGCCCTGCCGTCGAGCCTGGAGGGGTTCGGGATCGTCACCCTCGAAGCCAACGCGGTCGGCGTCCCGGTCGTCGCCAGCAGCGGTGTGCCGATGGCGGCGGTCGAGGACGGCGTGAACGGCTACCGATTCCCCTACGGCGACCGGGTCGCCCTCGCCGACCGCATCGTGTCGATCCTCCAGAGCGACGACTACCCCGCGATGTGTGCGGCGAGTCTCGCCCACGTCGACGACTTCACCGAGTCACGCGGTGCCGAGCGCATGCGCGCGCTGGTCGCCCGCGTCCGAGACGACGCAACGGTCGACGCATGACCCGCCGGCTGCTCCTCCTCGGCATCGCGGCGATGCTCGTGTCGGCGTGCGGCCGCGAGGCCGGCCCCCAACCGTTCGGCTGGCCGGGAGCGGTGCCCGACGAGAGCATCCTCGTCCTCGACGACCGCGAGTTCGGCGTGCAACCCCAAGCGGTCGTGAACGGCGAGGCGACCTTCAGCGTGCGTGTCTGGTCCGCCGACTCGGCGGAGGTGGTGGCGACCCTCGGGGCGCTCCTCGAGATCGACGGAGACACCTGGCCGCTGCTGTCGGTCAGCGCACCGGAGTGCGAGCCGGCAGCGTCGACCGACGTGTGCGAAGTCGCGCTGGTGTTCGAGTCCGGCGGGCCCGCGATCGGCCTGGTCGAACTGACGTTGTCCTACGAGTCGACGTCGTCGGCGTGGGTCTGGAGGATCTGACCCGGCCCGGGACGCGGATCGAGCGTGCTCCCCGGGGACTTCCCGGAGCGCACGCTCGATCGCTGTTGGGCGGATGTGTCGAGCATCGGGCCACCCCGATGCCCGAGATCGTGGGTGGTCAGCTCTGGGTGATGCTCCAGACCAGGGCGCCGTTCTCGTCGAGCCAGGCATCGACCGTCCAGACTTGGTCGTTGCCCTCGAAGGTCACCTTGCCGGTTGCGGCGTAGCCCCCGGCGAAGTGGTCGGTGGCGGTGAATCCCGCCTCCTGCTCGGTGCGGTAGACCCGGATCTGACCGTCATAGGCCTCGAACTTCGCCATCCCGACACCATCGACGTAGACGTACTCGTAGACGGGCTGCGGTCCGACGTTCTCCTCCCAACGATCGATCTCCACGACGCCCTCGTTGAGCCACGCCTTGCCGTTGAAGATCGTCTCGCCGTCGGTGAAGGCGACGTGCACCTTCCAGCCGTGATCCTTGACGACGTCGTAGCTGTACCCGTCGTTGACCGACACGGTGCCGAGGCTGAGCGTGTCGCCGTTGCGGGTGACGGTGAAGCTGCCCTTGCCGGGCACGTCGACGGTGAAGGAGTCGACCACCGGGTCCGGTGAGGCGTCCGTGGGTTCGTCGACCGGTTCGGGCTTGATCGTGGTGGTCGTCGTGGTCGGCGGGACGAACTCGTCGACGGACACGAGGATCTCGTCGCGGGGCCCCGGTTCGATCACGACGACCTTCATCGTGTCGCCGTTGGACAAGAGCAGCGCGAGGGATCCGTCGACGACCTCGCTGTTGATGACCTCCCAGCCCTCGGCAAGGTCGTAGCCGACCACGTCGAAGGCGGCATCGCCCGGCTTCACTTCGACCCAGCCGAGCACACCGAGGTCGATGTCGGTGGGCGCATCGGGATCGGGGGCGACCGTCGTCGTGGTGCTGGTCGTGGTGGTGTCGGTCGGCTCGTCGGAGACGGGCACCTCGTCGCCGCCGACGGCGACCTCTGCCGCATCGCCCGCTCCGATCTCGGGAAGGTCGACGTCGTCATCGGCCGGGCCGACCGCCGTCTCGATCTCGGTGCTGGTCGACGGTCCACCGGCGGCCATCGCGGCAGCGCCGAAGCCGAGCAACGGAACGACGGCGACCACCGCGGCGAGGCGGCGGACGTGGGCGATCCGCGCGTCGCGCATCCGAGGCCGAAGGCTCTCGAGGATCTGGTCGGTCTGGGTGGGGTCATTCGGTGTCATCGGGTTCTCGATCTCGTTCATCGGGCCATCTCCTGGCGGGTGGTGCCGGAGCCGGCATTCCCGCGGCCGAGGCGTTCGACCATGCGGGGCTTGAGGGCGCGGCGCCCTCGGCTGAGGTGGAATCGGAAGGCACCGGGCGAGATGCCCATCCGGTTGGCGGCCTCCTCGGTGGAGTAGCCGGCGCCGTAGTAGAGGTCGACGGCTCGCCGTTGCTGGGGTGGCAGCGCGGCCAGGACCTGATCGAAGTCGTCGGAATCGATCGGCGTCTCGTCCTCGATCGCTTCGGGCACCGCCACCTTCGGCAGCGCGTGCTCGCGGACCTTGGTGTGGCGGTGCTGATCGCGCACCACGTTCACCGCGACACGGCGGACCCATGCCGCCGGTTCGCGATAGTGGCCGACCCGCCACCAGCGAGCGTACGCACGCACGTAGGCCTCCTGGGCGGCGTCGTGCGCATCGGCGGCGCTGGTGCCGTCGAGGAGCAGTCCTCGCACCGTCGTGTCGTAGTTCTCCCGGAAGAACCGGTCGAAGTCTCGGGCCATGCCCTGTCACCTTTGCTGTCTCTACCGTCGTGCACCGCGCCGCCTCCCACCGTGTTCACGGGCGAGCGGGCCGAAGTGTTTGGCCGGATCGAACATTTTTTCGACGAATTCCTGATCGGCCCGACGGCGTGCTCAACTGAGCCGATGCGCGCCGTTCGGATCATCGATGGTCAGCCGTCCCTGGAAACGGTCGAGCCCGCGACCGGTGAGGGCGTTCGGGTGAAGGTCGTGTCGTCGTCGATCTGTGGGAGCGACCTCCACCTCGTCGACGGTGGGATGGCCGAGGGGATGATCCTCGGCCACGAATTCTGTGGGCTCGCCCCGGACGGCACGGCAGTGGCGGTCGAACCGATGGCCTCGTGCGGGGTGTGCGCCTCGTGCGATGACGGGCATCTCAGTCACTGTGTGACCGGTCCGTCGTTCTACGGCATCGGGCTCCCGGGCGGCATGGCCGACGAGGTCCTGGTGCAACCGGAGGCGCTCGTCCCGCTGCCGACCGGACTCGATCTCGCGGTCGCCTGCCTCGTCGAGCCGCTGGCGGTCGCCACCCATGGCCTGAACCGGGCCCGGGTCGAGCCCGACGACCGGGTGCTGGTGATCGGTGCCGGGCCCATCGGGCTGGCTGCAGCGGCGATGCTGCGCCACCGCGGCATAGCCACCGACCTGCGTGCCCGCCACGAGCATCAGCGGGCGGCCGCCGAGCGCCTGGGCGCGTCGACCCAGGTGGGCGACGGCTACGACGTCGTCATCGACTGTGTCGCGACGACCGCCTCGCTCGCCGAGGCGGTCGACCGCGTCCGGCCACGCGGCCGAGTCGGTCTGGTCGGCACGACCTGGTCGCCCGCGGAGTTCGGAATCGCAGCGTGCATGAAGGAGGTCGAGTTGTCGCCGGCGATGACCTACCGGTGCCGGGTGCCCGGGCGCGACTTCGACGAAGCGGCCGCCGCGCTGGCCACCGCTCCCGACATCGCCGAGGCGATCATCACCCATCGCTTCCCGTTGGAGGGGTGCGCCGAGGCGTTCGCCACGGCCGCCGATCGTGCCGGCGGCACGATCAAGGTCGCCTTCGACGTCTGACGATCGGGCCGGCCCCGGCCACGGGTGTCAATCGGTCGGGCCGCCGACGAGGGCGGTGGCGGAGACCTTGCCGGTGCCGGCGTCGACCACCTCGATCTTGACGAGTCGACCGGTGGGCCGGTCGACGCGTTCGACGATGCGGGTCGACGCCGGACCTTCCTTCACCGCACGGAGGTAGCGCACGACCAGGTCGGTGGGATGGTCGACACCTGCGGTGCGGGCGGTGGTCTCCACCATCATCCCGATGAGGCCACCGTGGAGGATCCCCCACGGATTCCGCGTGCGTTCGTCGATGTCGAGCGCCACGCCGGCCTCGTGTTCGCGCAGGCCGAAGTAGGCCTCGAGATCGGGACCGGGGTCGTCGGGCGCGGCGAAGATCCGCACCCCGCCGACGTCCATGTGCTGGAGCGAGTCGTCGAAGGTGGGTTCGAGCACGCCGTGATTGGCGGTCGAGAGCGCGACCAGCGCATCTCCAGCGCCCTCGTCGACGATGCGGGACTCGACGACCGACATCGTGCGTCCCGGCTTGATCGGTGTGCTGTCGACCCGCAACGGGCCCACCGTGCACGCGCCGACGATGCGGGTCTCGATGTCGGCGGTGACGGTCCACATCGGCAGCACCGCGCCCCCGGCGGCGAGCCCGGCGCCCATGTCGATGCCCATCAACACGGCGGCGAGCCGCAGCGATCCGTCATCGGCAGCGAGGTCGTCGCGCAGCGGGATCCGGGTCGCGGTGCCGAAGTCGGTTCGGGTGATCGTGACCCCGTAGCGCCCCGGGATCAGCTCGTAGGCGCCGTTCACGACAGGGCGTCGAAGAGCATCGAGAAGAAATGATCGCTGGGGTAGTGGGTGACGATCTCGACGTTCGGTTCGCCGCCGACGAACCCGAGGCGATCGATCTCCATCACGCCGCGCTGCCCGCCGTCGCCGAACATGACGTTGACATGGAGCCGCGCCGTCTCCGCCGGGGCCGGGTCGAGCGCATGGGCCATCGCGATCGGGTCGGGCAGGTCGTCGCCTTCGAGTCCGTTGTCGAGCGAGAAGCGTCGGACGACCTGCGCCACGTCGACGGCGAACGCCGACAACGGGGTGCCGATGGCGCGCATCGCTTCGTGCCGTTCGGCGTCGACGATCGCGCAAGTGATCGAGATGTCCCACCCGACGAACTCGAGCGGCATCCCCGAGGCGGCGACGATGTGGGCGGCCTCGGGATCGGCCCAGAAGTTGAATTCGCCCATCGCGGTGACGTTGCCGGGACCGTGCACACCCGTGCCACCCATGATCACGACCCGGGCGACGGCGTCGGCGATCTCGGGCGCTCGCAGCAGCGCGGTCGCGATGTTGGACAGCGGACCGAGGCACACGAGGGTGATCTCGCCCGGCGCACCGAGGATCGTGTCGACGATGACATCGACGGCTCGACCCGGGGCCGGGGTGCGGCCGTGGAGCGGGAGTCCGCAGTCGCCCATGCCGTCCTCGCCGTGGATGTTCTGGGCGGTCTGCAGCGTGCGCATGATCGGCCCCGACCGCCCGGTGTACACCGGGGTCGACTCGCCGCAGAGCTCGACCGTGTAGAGCGCGTTCTGCACCGCCTGGTCGACCCCGACGTTGCCTGCGACCACCGTCAGCGCCTCCACCGTGACCTCGGGATGGCGCAGCGCCATCACGATGGCCACCGCGTCGTCGCTCGCCGTGTCGGTGTCGATCAGGAAACGCCGCATGGCCGAACACTACTCTGCGTGGTGCCGCTTCAACGCGACGAGACCACGGATGGAGGGTGACCGCATGCTCGAACGCGTCACGCACCTCGTGCTCTCCCGACCCCGGGCCGTGCTCGCCGTCGCGTTCGTCTCGCTCGTCGTCAGCTTCGTGGTCGGGGGCACCATCGCCGACCACCTCGGCGAGGGCGGCTTCGACGACCCGGGCTCGGACTCGGTGCGCGCCCGCGAGGAACTCGATTCCCGGTTCGGGGCGGGCGCGGCCGATCTGGTCGTTCTGGCGACGATCGACGAGACGGTCGCGTCGGTGAACGATGCCGAGGCCGTCACGGCCGGCATCGCGCTGACCGACGAACTCGCCGCCATCGCCGGCACCGACGACGTCGTGTCCTACTGGTCGACCGGCGACTCGACCCTGCGCTCCGAGGATGGTCGGCGTGCGCTCGTGCTGCTCCGGGTGCCCGAGATCGGCTCCGAGGCCGACCGGCGGGCGGTCATCGACGATCTCGCCGCCGAGTACCGCTTGGCGGAGCGGGGTCCGCTGACCGTCGAACTCGGAGGTCGCGACGCGGTGTTCGACCGGATGTCGGAGGTGATCGAGGACGATCTCGCACTCGCCGAGATCATCGCGATCCCGCTCACCTTCCTCGTGCTGATCGTCGTCTTCGGCGGCGTCGTTGCCGCATCGCTTCCGGTCGGTGTCGGCGTGCTCGCCGCCCTGGGGGCCTTCACGGTGCTGCGGGTGGTGACCACGTTCGCCGACGTCTCGATCTTCGCGCTGAACCTGATCACCGCGCTCGGGCTGGGGCTCGCGATCGACTACTCCCTGTTGATGGTCAACCGGTACCGCGAGGAGCGGGGACGGGGAGGCTCCGACGCCGACGCGCTCCGCCGCACCATCCGCACGGCCGGCCGCACGATCCTGTTCTCCGGCCTCACGGTGGCGATCTCGCTCGGCACTCTCCTGGTCTTCCCGCTCACGTTCCTGCGCTCGTTCGCGTGGGCCGGTCTCGGTGTGGTCGGGTTTGCGATGGCCGCATCGATCGTGGTGCTGCCCGCCGTCCTGATCGTGCTCGGACCGCGCATCGACGCCTTGACGCTGTATCGCCGACCGGTGGGTCGCCATGCGGTGACGTCGTGGACCCGTCTCGCACGGACGATGACGCGCCGACCATGGCCCGTCATCGCGCTGACCGTGCCGCTCCTGATGCTGACCGCGCTTCCGTTCCTCGGCGTCGAGTGGGGCGAGGCCGATGACCGAGCGTTGCCGGCCGACGATCCGGTCCGGCGCGTCTCCGACGTCCTGCGCGACGAGTTCGCGACCGCCGAGGCCGACGCCTTTCCGGTGATCGGGATCGGCTCGGGCGAGTCCGCCACGGCGACCAGCTATGCGATCGATCTGTCGCTCGTGGCCGGCGTGGCACGGGTCGACACCGTCTCGGGCAGCTTCGTCGGCGGCGCATCGGTGAGTCCGCCCGGACCTACGGCCGACCGGTTCGCCACCGCCGACGCCGCCTGGTTCAACGTCGTACCGGAGGTCGAGCCGATCTCAGCCGAGGGCGAGGCGTTGATCGCCGCCGTCCGCGCCGTCCCCACGCCCTACGACGAGGCGTTCGTCGGAGGTGCCACCGCGGCCTTCGTCGACACCAAGGCCGCCGTGCTCGACAACGTCTGGCAGGCGGGCGTGCTGATCGGCCTCACCACGTTCGTGCTCTTGCTCGTCATGTTCCGAAGCGTGCTCGTCGCGGTGAAGGCGATCGTGCTCAACCTGCTGTCGCTCGGCGCGACGTTCGGGGTGATGATCTGGATCTTCCAGGAGGGGAACGGCGCCGACGTGCTCGGTGTCACCGCGACCGGGCAGACCGACATCACCACACCGATCCTGATGTTCTGCATCGCCTTCGGGCTGAGCATGGACTACGAGGTGTTCCTGCTCGCCCGGATCAAGGAGGAGTGGGATCGCACCGGCGACAACCTCGGGTCGATCGTCGCCGGCCTGAGCGCCACCGGGCGACTCGTCTCCAACGCCGCGGTCCTGTTGTCGATCACCTTCCTCGCCTTCGCCCTCACGTCGAGCGTGTCGACGATCGTGCTCTTCGGCCTCGGGCTCGCGGTCGCCGTCCTCGTCGACGCGTTCATCGTTCGCATGACCCTCGTCCCCGCTCTGCTGGCCGTCGCCGGTCGGCTCAACTGGTGGGCACCGCGACCGGTCCTGCGCGTCCTCGACCGACTCCCCGCACACACCGACCCGATCGATCTGCGCGAAACGGTCGACCTGCGCGACGCCGTCGATCTTCGCGAGCCGGCCGCTCCCGAGGGGGAGCGGCCGGACGTCACGATCGAACCCTGAGCCGCACTACTGCGGGTTGCTGTCCTCGGAGCGGTTGAGGAACGTGGCCCGGGTCGGACGGTCGCTGCGGTCGGGGAACCGGGCGATCAGGTCATTGGCCTGCGGGACCCACTCGTCGCGCTCGATCCGGCCGGGGAATTCCTCGAGCGCGTCGTCGAGCCGCTGGACCTCGTCGGCGGAGAGCCAGGCGAGCTGCTCCCAGCTCTGGATGCCGAAGCCGTTGAGCAGCTCCTCCATCTTCGGGCCGATGCCGTTGACGACCTTCAGATCGTCCTTGTGGGCGGCACCCGGGGTGCCGAGGGTGGTCGTCCCCTGCTTCCAGTTCACCGCCGGATCGTCGGCGCCCTCGAGCTCCTCGATCCGGGCGCGGGCTGCGGCCAGGTCGGCCTCGACGGCCGCGGATGCGTGCTGCGCCGCCTCGGTCTCGGAGCGGGCGGCGGCGAGGTCGGCGGTGAGGGTCGCGACGGTGGCGTTGCAGGTGTCGAGCTCGCCGCGCATGCCGGCCAGATCGGAATCCAGACCACCGGCGCGGGCCTCCGCTGCGTCCTTCTCACCGGCCGCCGCATCGACGGCAGCCTGTGCGGTGTCGGCGTCGGATCGAGCCGACTCGAGGTCGGCGGTGAGCGTGGCGATCGTGGCCGTGCTGGTGTCGAGTTCGGCTCGGGCGCCGGCGAGGTCGGCGTCGAGCCCACCCACCCGGGCCTCGGCCGCGTCCTTCTCTTCGGTCGCTGCGGCCACCGCAGCCTGTGCCGTCTCGAGTTCGGCTGCGACCGAACGTTCGGCCTTCCGGGCGTCGTCGAGATCGATGATCGCCTGCGCCTTCGCATCGGCCGCCGCGTCGCGGTCGGCCTCGGCGGCGGCGAGGTCGGCCTCGAGGGTTCGGACCTTCTGCTCGGCGATCAGCCACTCGGTCTCGGAGATGACCTGACGGCGCCATCGCCACATGAGCCAGCCGATCACGATGCCGAGGAGCACGGCGAGGATGAGCGGGATGATGATCTCCCAAAGGGCGGGAAGCATCTGTGTTTCCTTTCTTGCGGAACGGTGCGTGCGTGGGACGGGTCAGCCGACGAACTCGGCGAGGGCGGTCAGTTCGACGCGACGGTTCTGGGCCCGGCCGTCGTCGGTGGCGTTGTCGGCGATTGGTTCGTCGGCGCCGGCGCCTCGAGACTCCAGACGGGCGGCGTCGACGCCTTGGCCGACGAGGTAGTCGACGACCGCCTGGGCCCGGGCACCGGACAGGACTCGGTTCGCCTCCGGATCGCCGGTCGAGTCGGTGTGGCCCGAGACCTCGACCACCGGCAGCGGGTGCCGGGTCATCGCCTCGACGACCTTGTCGAGCGTCGCGGTGGCACCGGCATCGAGCACGTCGCTGCCGGTGGCGAACACGACGTTCTCGCGGATCTCGGCGGCCAACCCGTCGAGCTCGACCTGGAGCTCGGTGATCTGCTCGTCGTCGGCGAGCGCGTCGCCGAAGGCGGGAGCGTCGAGCAACTCGACCTCGACCCCCTGGTCGGTCAGCGTTGCGGTCGCACCGGCCGCACCGTCGAAGGTGGCGATGCCGGCGACCATCTCGTCGATGCGGGCGTCGGCGCCGTCGGCGGCGGCCTCGGCGTCGAGCACCTCGAGTGCGTCGACCACGTTGGTCGCGCCGACGACGGCCGCGGCGGCGTCGAGCAGGCGGGTGCGCTGCGCCTCCGAGAGCACGGTGCCGGTGAGGGTGATGGTCTCGCCGTCGAAGTCGGCGGTGACGTCGGTCGATCCGAGCGGCACGATCTCGACGTCGCTCGATGCATCGACGGCGGCTCCGTCGAGGGCGGCTTGCAGCGCATCGGACCTCGCGGCGGAGATTGTGCCGGACACGTCGAGGGAGGTGTCGGTGAGGGTGAACGTGAGCGAGTCGTTCGGCCCGGCCGTGCCGATCGCCGCGGCGAGGGCGGTGATGCGGGCATCGGCCCCGTCGGCGGCTTCGCCGTCGCCGACGGTCAGTTCGTCGACCACGTTGTCGGCACCGACGAGATCGGCGGCAGCGGCGAGCAGCGTGTCGCGGTGCGCCTCGCTCGGAACGGTTCCCCGGAGCACGAGCATGCCGTCGACGAGTTCGGCGGTCACGTCGGTGCCGACGAGCGTGATCTCGTCCTCGGGCTCGTCGGCCGGTTCGTCGCTGGCGGACTCGTCGTCGCCGGTCGTGCCGCGCTGATGGACGTCGAAGTCGTTGAGGAGCCGGTGGTCGACGAAGCGTTCGGCGTCGCGTTCGGAGACGCCGGCCGGAAGCGGACCCCAGGCGTCGCCGTCGCGGTAGTCGAAGTCGATGTCGAAGTCGTCGGGATCGAGGCCGTTGGCGGCGAAATCGTCGCGGGCCTCCTCGACGAGCTGATCCTCGATGTGGTCGATGCCCCACCACGAGGCCAGGGCGACGAAGGCGATCATCAGTGGCACGCCGATCAGGGCGAACACCACCGCCGGCGGCCAGGGCTGGCGCCCACCCACGCCGTCGATCACCACGGTTCCGTCGCCCGTCGGGGGCTCGGTTGCTTCACTCATGTCGGTCGCCATCTCCCTGTCCGCTCCACCCGACGCCCACAGCCGGGAGAAGGTCGCGAACAATTTCGGAGAGACAGCTGTCTCTCCGAGTGGGAGAACCATCCCACCTCGAGCGCCCGCTGTCGACCGGCTGCGCACAAAAACTGAACACCGTCCCGAAGTGGCGTCGCCGCGGCCGTGAACTCGGTCCGGGCGGTTGGGTACCCCCGGTACCCTGGAGCGGTATGAGTGACGCAGAGAAGGCGCCGTACCCGCAGGTCGAGAGCCCGGATCTCCCGGGCATCGAGCGGCGAATTCTCGCGCGGTGGAGCGCCGACGAGACCTTCGA
>JBCCWI010000002.1:0-122392 GCA_039193795.1 Actinomycetota bacterium
CCGGTGCTCTACCAATTGAGCCACGCCCCTGAGAACGCCCATGGAGGGTACCACCGGCGCGCCGTTTACCGACCGGCGGTTCCGGGCGGCGGAGGCGGGATTCAGCTCGCGAGACGCAGGCCGGCGCGGCGGCGGGCCGCGATCGCGATCACACCCGCCGCAGCGGCCAGACCGCCGATCGTGGCGGCGGCGACCGCGGGGACCCGGGTGCTGCTCTGGCCGTCGAGTTCGTCGAGCGCCACGAGGATGCGGTGCTCGAGCTCGGGGGCATCGGCGCCGGGCGTCTCGGCGAGGGTGCGCAACGCCCGCCGCATCCGGCGGTAGTTGGCGATCTCGGCCTGGCAGCGCAGGCACTGCCGGACGTGGTCGCTGGCGTCGGCACTCAGGACGGCGTCGTCGGTGCCGGCGAGCTCGTCGGCGAACCGGTCACAGAGGTCGAGGGTCGTCTCAGACGGCATTGCTGTTCTCTCCGGATGCGTACGCCGCGGCCTTCTCGCCGGGGAGGGGGAACACCTGCTCGCGGAGTCGACGGCGAGCTCGGTGGAGGCGGACTTTGGCGGCACTGACCGAGATGCCGAGTTCCTCGGCGATGGCCTCGTGCGGGAGGTCGTAGACGTCGCGCAACACGACGACGGCACGCAGACGCGGCGGGAGGTCCTGGATGGCCTCGTCGAGCTGCTCGCGCAGGTCAGCGCTCTCAGCCGCGACGACCGGATCCCGCTCGGGATGCTGGTCGATCACGACGGTGTCGTCGACGAGTTCTTCGTGGCGATGGCGTCCGCGGCGGGTGAGGTGGGTCGAGGAGGTGTTGGCGACGATGCGGTACAGCCAGGTGCTGAAGCGCGCGTCACCCCGGAATCGGCCGATGCTTCGGTAAGCCCTGAGGTAGGCGTCTTGCACCACGTCGCGTGCGTCTTCCTCGTTCCCGGTGAGTCGAATGGCGAGACCGAACGCGTCGCGATGGGTGAGTCGAACCAACTCGTCGAACGCCTCGCGTTCGCCGTCGGCGGCTCGCTCGACCAAGGCAGCCATGTCCAGGTCCGAGAGGTTGGACCTCGCGGAGGACCCCGGGTTACGTGTCGGATCCGTGACGATCCGGAGTCGGCGGGGCTGTTCGGCCATGCCCTCCTTGCCCATACAGGGGACTCCTCGGTCGTGACGGGGTGCGGTAGCGACGGACAGATTCGAACTGTCGACCTCTCGATTATGAGTCGAGCGCTCTCACCAACTGAGCTACGTCGCCTGGGTTCGGACGACGAGTCGAACCGACGAGCTCCCTGTCAGAATTGAACTGACGACCTTCTCCTTACCATGGAGACGCTCTGCCGACTGAGCTAAGGGAGCCTGCTCCGGTCCGTCTCTCGACGGGGTGTGGAGCGTGAGAAATGATGCCACGGCGCCACTCGGAACCCAACCCGGTCGCCGGATCGGGGGCTGGCGGGAGGCGGTGTGGGTCGTCGGACCCGAGGTCGCGACGACGGGGCGGTCCGATGGAACCAGACGGCTGGGTCGTATGGCTCAAGTGATGGGGTCGGCGCGCCGAAGCTTGCACTATGCGATTCGAACGACTGGTCATCGAAGCGGACGAGAACACCTTCTCGCTGGATTTCCATCCCCGTCTGACCGTGATCTCCGGCGTCGGCCGATTGGAGCGGGAGGGCCTGATCAGTGAGCTGGTCGGCTCGCTGAGCTCGAGCCGGGCCGGCGTGCACGCCGAGATCATGGCCGACAACGGCAACCGGTTCGCCATCTTCCGTCCCTTCGGCGCCCGTGCCCGGGTCATCGACGTCGATGCGTCGGCCGATGTCAGCGGCCGCTTCGCCGACGACGAGGGTCGGGTCGATCTGCTCGCGGTGGCGGGCCTCGACATGCGTTCGGCGAAGCGTTCGTTGCGGGTCACGTCCAACGACTTGACGACGAGCACGCACCACGACGAGATCATCCGCCGCTTGGCGATGACCGACGCCGACGAGTTGTGGGACGCCGCCGCCCGCGTGGCCCGCGCCCAGTCGGAGCTGGATCAGGCGGCCGAGGACAGTGGTTCGGCTCCCGAGGACGCCGCCGTCGTGGCCCGCATCGAGGACCAGCACCAGCGCTTCGAGGAGGCGCAGGCCCGCGCCGAGCGGTTCCGCAAGGTCAGCTTCATCGGCGGTGCGCTCGCCGCCCTCGTCGCCGTGCCGTCGGCGATGTTCGTGAGCCAGATCGTCGCGATGGGATGGGTCATCCTCGCCGCCGTGGTCACCATGATCTCCTTCGTGCAGAACCAGCGCATGGAGCGGGCCCGCAAGGCCGAGAGCGAAGCGCTCGCCGCCGCCGGCGCCGAGTCGTACCTGGGCTTCCATCTGCAGCGGGTGAACGGCCTGCTCGACAGCGAGCAGTCCCGCAAGCGGCTCATGGAGGCCGACCGCGAGTACGAGGCGGCGATGCAGGCCTGGATGCAGCTCGCCGGCGACATCGTCCCCGAGTGGGCGAACGAGCACCGCGACGAGATCGATGCGACCGCCGCCCAGCTCCAGAACATGTCGAGCTTCGGTTCGGGCCCGATGGTCGACACCGACGACGACCAGATCGCGGCGCTCGCCCACGCGCTGATGCAGCGGCTCACCAAGGTCCGCGACATCGGGCCGGCGGGCGAGAGCCTGCCGCTGGTGCTCGACGACGCACTCGTCGGGCTCGATGCCGACATGAAGGCGTCGCTGCTGGAACTGCTGGTCCACTCCTCTGACGATCAGCAGATCGTGTTCCTGACCGAGGACACCCAGGTCACCGAATGGGCCCGGGTCGAAGCCATCACCGGCGAGCTCGCCATCCTCGAGCCGAGCGGTGCACCGGAGGATTCGGCGGTCGACGTCACCGACGTCGCCGTCAACGTCGCCTGATACCCGGGTGTCCGCCGGGCCCGAGGCGGGTTCGGGCCGGGCGGCACTCGATCAGCCGATCACGCGGTTCTCGGAATGCATGGGTCGATGCCACGCCTTCGGGCGTGGCATCGTCTCGTACATGACCGACTTCACGACGCTGCTGGTCGAGGCCGACGACCGCATCGGCCGGATCACCCTGAACCGCCCCGACTCGCTCAACCCGCTGTCGACGACGTGTCTCGAGGAACTGGCTGCGGCTGCGGCCTGGTTCGACGACCGTCCCGACGTGCGGGTGGTGATCGTCCACGGCGCCGGGCGGGCGTTCAGCGCCGGCGCGGACCTGGCCAGCTTCGGGTCGACCGACGCCGACGCACCGTTGCCGCGTGACGCCGCCGACGCGGGGCGGCGCATGGCCGAGGCGATCGAGGGGATGGAGGCGGTGACCATCGCGGCGCTCCACGGCCACTGTGTCGGCGGTGGCGTCGTGCTGGCCGCGGCGTGCGATCTGCGGATCGCGGCGAGCTCGACCCGGTTCGCGATCCCCGAGGTCGACCTCGGGATCCCCCTGGCGTGGGGTGGGATCCAACGGCTCGTCCGCGAGATCGGCCCGGCCGCCACCCGGGAACTCGTGTTGACGTGCCGACCGTTCAGTGCGGCCGAGGCCAAGGCGCTCGGCATGCTCAACACGATCGCTGACGACGGCGCCCATCTCGACGAGGCCGAGGCGCTGGCCGAGAACCTCGCGGCCAAGTCGCCACTCACGTTGCGAGCGACGCTGAAGGCGGTGGACGCGGCCGCCGAGGAACTCGTTTCGACCGCGACGGCGTGGTCCGACGCGGACGCCCTGGTCAACGCCCTCCACGACCCCGAGTCGCAGGCGGTCGGCCGGGCCTACCTGCGATCGCGCGGGCGCTAGAGCGGGTCGGAGCCCGAGACCTGGTACTTCGTGAGGTCGCGCCCCCGGATGTCGAACTCGCCGATCTGACGCTGCCACTCGGCCATGTGCGGCGTGGTGAAGTGATCGGCCAGGGCGGTCTCGCTCTCCCAGACCTCGAACAGTCGGAGTTCGCCGGGCACGGCGGGGTTCGGGGTGAAGAGGTACTCGACGCACCCGGGTTCGGCCCGGACCTGCTCGCCGAAGCGCAGCGCCAGAGCCACAGCGTCGTCGAGTTGCTCAGGGGCGAGCGTGATGGTTCCGGCGATGATCAACATGAGGGTCGATTGTTGTCGGCAGACTGCGGGGATGCACACCGGTCCGCAGAGCAGGGCGAGCGCCTGGGCGTTCGGCATCAGCCTGGTGGGCTTCGTGGTGCTCGGCCTGACCGACGGTGCGATCGGCACGGTCTGGCCCGACCTGCGCGACGACTTCGGCCGGACCGACGGCTCGTTCGGCCAACTGTTCGGATGTCTGGCGGGCGGCTATCTGGTCGCGTCGGTCGTGTCGGGTCATCTGAGCGATCGGTTCGGCACGGCGTTCGCCTTTCGCTGCGGATCCGGCACGGCCGCCGTGGCGCTGGCCGTGATCGCGACGGGCTCGAGTTGGTCGACCACCCTCGTCGGGTTCGCGATCCTCGGTCTCGGCAACGGGCTGCTCGACTCGACGATCAACGCATGGGTCGCGGTGAAGCGCGGGCAGCGGGCGATGGGGCTCCTGCACGCCTTCTACGGCGTCGGGGCGTCGGCCGGGCCGCTGGTGGCGACGGTCTTTGTCGCAGGTGGTGACCGGTGGGAGATCCCGTTCTGGATCTTCGCCGGCATCCAGGTGGCGGTGCTGCTCGTCTCCCCGTTGGCGCGCGAGGGACTCGACGATCTGCCGGTCAGCGCCGACGTCGCGGCGGCTCAGGAGCACGTCGCGACCGGGTCGCGATGGCTGTTGCCGATGGTGCTCGCCTGGTTCTTCCTCTATGTCGGGGTCGAGGTCTCGATGGGACAGTGGAGCTTCACCCTGCTCAGCGAAGCGCGCGGGGTCGACGAGGTCGCCGCCGGGTTCCTGGTCGCGTCGTATTGGGGCGGCCTCACCGCAGGCCGGTTCCTGCTCGCCTTCGTCGGCGACACGATGACTCCCGAGGCGATCATGTCGCGGGCGTCGAGCCTGTCGATCGTCGCCCTCGTCGTGTTCGCGCTCGATCCCGGCGGGGTCGGTGCGGCGGCCCTGCCCGTCGCCGGGTTCGCGTTCTCGGTGATGTTCCCGGCGGTGGTCAACCGCACGCCGATCTATCTCGGTGCCGACCGAGCCGCCCGGATCGTCGGCTACCAACTGGCCGCGTCGTCGGCGGGCGCGATCGTCGTTCCGGCGCTGATCGGCGTGCTGACCGACCGCACGAGTCCCGAAGCGCTCGGCTGGGTCGGGCTCGGCGTGGTGTTGGCGATGAGCGCGATGTGGGCCCTGGTCCGAGCGTCCGCCCCGAGGGCGACGGCGGCCGGCGAGATCGCGTGAGCGGGGCTACTCCGGGGTCGTCAGGAGTCCGGCCTTGGACGAGATCGCGATCGATCGACGACCGACGACGATGTCGTTGAGGTCGAGGCCGTTGGTCATGAACCCGAGCGAGACGCCGGTCGCCGGGTCGGCCCAGCCGATCTGACCCTTCGCACCGCCGTGGCCGAAGGTCCACGGGCTGCTGACGTGGCCGTGGCCGCGCCCCGGCGCCTGGCCGTCGTCGCCGGCGAGGGTGAAGGCGTGGGTGCGCTGGGCCGAGATCCCGAAGTGGTCCTCGTGGGTCTGGCGGATCGTGCGCAGTGCGTCCTCGCGCACCTCGGGCCGCAGGATCGCGCCGTCGTCGTGCAGGATCGCCTGGTACCAGCCGGCCATCCCCGATGCGCTGGTGATGCCACCGCCACCCGGATGCCCGAGTGCCCGGGTGGTGGGGTCGTTGAGGAGCCGGAGACCCTCGTTGGTGACGCCGGTCTCCGGCATCGCCATGCCGAACATCCGCTCGAACTCCGCCGGGTCGATCGGTTCGCCGACGTCGACGGCGTCGACGATGCCGTCCTGCTGATCGAGGGGGATCGCGAGCCATCGGGCCTGACCGGCCGGCGCCATCACCCGCGCCTCGATCACGTCGGGGTAGGGCTGCCCGGTGACCTCTTCGATCATGTCGCCCAGCACCCAGTGGGCCTGCACGGGGTGGTACTCGTAGCGGGTGCCGGGTTCCCAGGTGGTGCGACAGGTGGCGTAGCGCTCGAGCCGCTCGCTGCGAACCGCCGCGTCGCGTCCGATCGGCGCACTCGGGAATCCGCCGGCATGGAGCAGCACCTGGGAGAGGGTGATCTCCGCCTTGCCGTTCTCGCCGAACGACGGCAGGACGGCGGCGACGGGTGCATCGATGTCGAGCAGGCCCTCGGCGGCGAGCTCGAGCACGGTGAGGCTCACCGTCGGTTTCACGGCGGAGTAGGTGTGGAACCGCTGCTCGTCACGCGCCTCGCCGTAGGCCTCGGCGTAGGCGATGTCCCCCTCGAACCCGACGGCGAGCTGGTACCCCGGCAGTCGGCCCTCGTCGACCTCGCGTCGGCAGCGGGCGACGAGCGCATCGAGGCGGGACGGGACGATCGTGGCGGTCATGGGGCGACGGTATCCGTCGCGGCCGGGTCGGTTCGAACCCCGGGGCGGGACACCACCGGCCGGATCGCCGCCAGCCCGCTGGAGCCCGCGCGCAGCAGCCCGGCCCAGACCCCCGATCCGTAGGCGGCGTGATCGACGATCCGCAGGCCGGTCGTCCGCACCCAGCCGAGTCGGCGGGGCGACTCGGCGACCTCGGCAGCGACGGCGGCGACCATCACGGTCGTCATCCGCCGCCGCGATCGGCGGCCGGCGAGGAGCGCCACGGCGACCGCGGGGAGCAGGGCGCGGAGCAGGGCGATCGCCGAGGTGCGGACGGCCGAGACGAGGCCGCGGTGCACGAGGACGGGGTCGTGGTGCTCGCCGAGCGACGCCCGGACCCGCCGCCGGGCGGCGACGAGTTCGGTCGCCCCGATCGCAACGGCGACCGGTGTCGGGGCGACGACGCCGGCGGCCAGGGTCGCGTACACGCCGACCGGCGCCCGGGCCGGTGCGACGGCGTCGCCGTGACGAGCGGCGAGGGCGGCGGCCGACGAGCCGTAGTCGCGACGCTGCCGCAGCCAGGACCTCCAGTCGTCGCGGGCGCGGTGCCGGACCTCGACGCTCGGCTCGTAGCGGACGGTGTGGCCGGCGGCGACGAGACGCCAGATCAGGTCGACGTCCTCACCGAATCGCAGCGCGGGATCGAACCCACCGATCTCGTCGAACGCCGCGATCCGCACGACGAGCGCGGCCGATGGGACGTAGGCCACGGAACGTCCCGGGCCGACCGATGCCGGTTCGGTACCGAGGTCGAGCGACGGGAAGGTCGACTCGTAGCGGTCGAGCGACGAGCTTCCTTCGGTCGGCCGAACCCGTGGCGCGACCGCGGCGACCGCCGGGTCGGCGAAGTGGGCGGCGAGCCGGTCGATCCATCCCGGCGGCGGGTCGACGTCGGCGTCGATGAACGCCACGAACGACGCGCCGGCGTCGACGGCCCGCCGAACGCCGTCGTTGCGGGCGACGCCCGGTCCGCCCGGTGTCGACCGACGAAGGATCTCGACACCCGCCGCGGGTGCGACCGGCTCGGTCGAGGCGTCGTCGACCACGATCGCGGGAGACCCACCCGCGATCCGGGCGACGGCCGGGCCGATCGCCGGTTCGTCTCGGGCCGGCATGACGACGGTGACCGATCCGTCGGCGCGAGCCGACGGCCGGGGGTGGACGAGTCCGGCGTCGAGCAGCCGCCGGGCGAGCTGTCGCTCCGGGGTCCCGGGGCCGACGGGGACACCGGCCAACCAGCGCTCGACCCGGGCAGCACCGGCCGGCGACAACCGCACGAGCCGGGGCGGGGATCCACCGATCAGCACACAGCCGTCGTCCTCGACCCGGAGCCCGGCCGCTGCGACCAGGTTGAGTCCGGCGGGAGCCGGCGGACGATCGGCCATGGTGGGCGACGGTAGCGTCGGGTGGGCGAAGGGGGCAGCCGTGGACGACGACGAGCGGGAACGGCTTGGCGCGACCTTCGATCGCGACGCCGCCGGCTACGACGCCGGCCGCCCCGACTACCCGCCCCGGGCATGGGATCTCGTGCTCGACCACCTCGGGCTCGACGACGGCGACCGGGTGCTCGAGATCGGACCGGCGACCGGCCAGGCGACGGGTCGCCTGCTCGCATCCGGTGCCCACGTCCATGCCGTCGAGCCCGGTACCGAACTCGCGGCGCTCCTCCGGCGGCGATTCGATGGCGAACGGCTCGAGGTCGAGATCGCACCCTTCGAGTCGGCCGTCCTCCGGCCGCCCTACGACGCGATCGCCGCCGCCACCTCGTTCCACTGGGTCGATCCAGACGTCGGTGTGCCCCGACTCCGCGAGGCGCTGGCTCCCGGCGGTCGCCTCGCGCTCTGGTGGAACATCCACCGCGACCCCGACGCTGCGGTCGCCGATCCGATCGACACGCTCGTCCGGTCGACGACGCGGCTCCCGAACACGCGCGGCCTCGACGGCATCCTCGACGAGCTCGCCCTTCCCGAGCGGTTGCGCACCGCCGGGTTCACCGATGTCCGGTCCCGCGTCGTGCGTTGGACCATCACCCACGACGAGGCGTCGATCGTGGCCCTCTTCCGATCGTTCAGCGACATGCGGTCGCGCAGCGCCGAGGAGCAGGCTCGGGTCTACGACGCGCTCCGCACGCTGGTCCGGGACCATGGCGGCACGATCGAACGCCCGGCGACGACGCCGGTGCTCACCGCCACGCGGGCCGGCGATCCGACCGGCGCCTAGCCTGAGCCCGATGACGGACCGGCTGAGCGAGGAGGCGGTGGAGCGCATCGTGCGCCGCGCCATCGAGCTCGACGACACCGGCGGCGATGACGCCATCGGCGGACTCGACCTCACGGCCGTCGTCGCCGCGGCCGAGGAGCTCGGGATCTCGCGCGACGCGGTGCTGCACTCCGTCGCGCTCGAGCGGCTCGGCGACGAGCCACCGAGGCGCACCCTCGACCCGCTCTTCGGCGCCCGCTGGGTCGTGGTGCAACGCCGCGTCGGCGGCTCGGCCGAGACGGTCTTCGATCGCCTCGACGAGTGGCTGACGCGCGGCCACCACCTCCGACGCGAGCAGCGCGACGACACGACCGCGATGTGGCGTCGACGCAGCGACATGGCGGCGAGTCTGCAACGCGGTGTTCGCGGATTCTCGGGGCGGGGCCGGCTCGGCACCGTCGCGTCGATCACCGGGCACATCACCGGGATCGACGACCACACGAGCATCGTGCGGGTCGCCGCCGACCGATCGTCGACCCGGTCCCGGCACATCGGCGTCGCGTCGATCAGCGGCGCAGGAGGGGTGGTGACCGCCGCGGGATTCGCGACCGTCGCGCCTCCCCTCGCCGCGGTCGGGGTTCCGGTGGTGGCGGTCGCCGGCGTCGCCGCCAACCGGTCCAAGCGGGCGGCCGACGGCCTCGCTTCCGAGCTCAGCCGGCTGCTCGATCAGCTGGCGGCGAACGAGTCTCCGTCGTCGGCGATGGGGATCCCGCTCCGGCGACGCCGGTCACGCCGTTGAGCCCGGTGGCCGAGCGTTCCCCACGGGCGTCGATCCCACCTCGTCACCTACGCTGAGGCGATGCACGATCTCGTGATTCGCAACGGCCAGGTGATCGACGGCTCGGGGGCACCCCCACGTGCCGCCGACGTCGCGATCGACGGCGAGACGATCGTCGCGGTGGGCGACGACGTCGGCGCCGCCCGACGCGAGATCGACGCGGACGGTCGGGTCGTCACCCCCGGATTCGTCGACACCCACACCCACTACGACGCCCAGGCCACGTGGGACCCCGAGCTGACCCCGTCGGGATGGCACGGCGTGACCACCGCGGTGATGGGCAACTGCGGGGTCGGCTTCGCTCCCGTCTCGCCGGATCGACGCGACTTCCTGATCCAGCTGATGGAGGGCGTCGAGGACATCCCCGGCGCGGCGCTCACCGACGGAATCCAGTGGGGCTGGGAGACCTTCCCCGAATACCTCGACGACCTCGCCGGACGGAACTGGGTGCTCGATCTCGGCACCCAGGTGCCCCACGGCGCGCTGCGAGCCTTCGTCATGGGCGACCGCGCGATCGATGATGCGACCCCCGACGACATCGCTGCGATGGCGGCGCTGGCCGGCGAGGGCCTGCGGGCCGGGGCCCTCGGCTTCTCGACCTCGCGGACCCCGCTCCACAAGGCCAAGGACGGCGAACTCGTACCCGGCACCTTCGCCGGCGACGATGAGCTCCTGGCCATCGCCCGGGCGATCGCGGATGTCGGTCACGGCGTCTTCCAGACCGCGACCCATCACCCGGAGGTCCCGGAGTCGTTCTCGTGGATGCGCGCCGTCGCCGCCATCACGGGCCAGCCGGTCGTGTTCAACCTGAACCAGCCCGACTACGCCCCCGACCTGTGGCAGGAGGACCTCCGTCTCCTCGACGACGCCCAGGGCGCGGGGCTGAACATCCTCGCTCAGGTGTCGGGGCGGCCCGTCGGCATCCTCGAGTCGTGGTCGGCGACGGTGAACCCGTTCATGCTCTGCCCCACCTGGGGCCTGATCGGCCAGCTCCCCGAGGAGCAGCGCCTCGAGGAGCTGGCACGACCCGACGTGCGAGCGGCACTCACGACCGAGGTCCCGGCGGTGTGGAGCGACTTCATCGCCTCGATCACCCGCAGCTGGGACAAGCTCTACCCGTTCTCCGGCGAGGCCGACTACGAACCGGATCCGGCGGCGACCTGCGCGGCGATCGCCGCCGCTCGAGGCGTCGAGCCGGCGGAGGTCGCCTACGACCAGATGATGTCCGAGCACGGGCGGGGCCTGCTCTACTACCCGCTCTTCAACTACTCGAACCACAACCTCGATCACCTCTGGGAACTGCACCAGCACCCCCACACCCGAATGGGGCTCGCCGACGCCGGCGCCCACTGCGGCACGATCGCCGACGGCGGCATGCCGACGTTCATGCTCCAGTTCTGGGCCCGCGATCGCAGCCGCGGCGATCATCTGCCGCTGGAGTGGCTGGTGCACCGCCAGACCCGCCAGACCGCGGAGATGTACGGCCTGCGCGATCGCGGCCTGCTGGCGCCGGGCATGCGGGCCGATGTCAACGTGATCGACATCGACGGGCTCGGGGTGGAACTCCCCCACCTCGTCGCCGATCTCCCGACCGGCGCCAAGCGCTACGTGCAGCGCGCCGAGGGCTACGGGGCCACCGTGTGTCGGGGAGCGGTGACCGTCCTCGACGACACCTTCACCGGCGAGACCCCGGGCCGGCTGGTCCGTGGACCCCAGCGCGATCCGCGCTGAGCGGCGCCGATTCGACCGTCAGCCCACCAGCACCCACAGAATGGACATCGCGATCCAGCTGGTGATGATCGCCCAGAACACGAACGGGTGATCACGTCGGGTGATGCGCTGGACGAAGTGGCTCTCGCCGGTCAGGACGTCGAACAGCGCCCACCCGATGAAGAGGGCTGCGAACAGCCACACCTGGTCGGCGACGGCTGCGATCCACAGGATCGCCAACCCGACCAGCGTCGGCCACGCTCCGGCCGGTCGGGTCACCTCGGTGCTCGCACCCCTCATCGGATCGCCTCGGCGTCGTCGACTCGGCGGGCGATGCCGACCTCGGCCGATGTCCGCACCGGCGGCACCGGCGCGCCGTGGAGGTGGCGGTTGAGGAAGTGGTGGAAGTCGCCGACCACCTGCTCCATGGGGACGAGCGGGCCCGGCTCGAAGTCGCCGGTGGCGGCGGCCTGTCCGCGTTCGCAGATCGCCTTGTCCTCGGGCAGGAAGTCGGGCACCAGCGAGGTGGCGGCGTCGGCCGCCAGGCCGAGGAGTCGGCCGATACCGGTGCTGTGTTCCGGCGACGGATGGGGGTACGCGCCACCGGTGATGATGCGGGTCCGGTTCCACTCGATGGGCTGGACCGCCTGCCAGAGCAGGTTGCCGTCGCTGACGACGGCGACGAGGTTCGGCGGCAGGCTGAGCAAGGTGTAGTCCTCGCCCGACGACGACCGACCTCCGGTCGCCGTGCCGTCGGCGGAGCCGAGCAGGTAGTACGCGTCGGCGGTCGGCGTGTAGGGCTCGAGGGTCTCGGGGTGCACCTGGAAGAGGTGGTAGCTCTCCATCGCGTTGGCCATCGCCAACTTCCAGTTGCACTCCCACACCTCCTCGCTGCGCTGGCCGGTCCAGTGATGGAGATCGGCGATCCCTGCGTCGCGAACGATCGGCTCGAGGTGGGCGAGGCGCTCGGCGACCGTCGGGCCGTCGCCCATCGACACGAACACGAGGCCGTGCCAGAGCTCGGCGCGATACGTCGGCAGGCCGTGGTCGGCACGGTCGACGTCGTCGCGCCGGGTGTGGGGTACGGCCAGCAGGCGACCGTCGTCGGCGAAGGTCCAGGCGTGGTAGGGGCACTGGAACCGCTTGGTGTTGCCGTGCCCCGTCGCCAGCAGCGTGCCGCGGTGGGCACACAGGTTGGACATGGCCGCGAGCTCGCCGTTCTGGCGGCGCAGCACGATCACGGGCTGCCCGCCGAGCACGGTGGTGACGAAGTCGCCCGGCTCGGCGACCTCGTCGGCGGTGCCGACGAAGATCCAGGCAGTGCGCCAGACCGCTCGGTTCTCGGCCTCGAAGGCCTTCGATCGATAGGCGGCGGTCGGCAGGGCGCGGGCGGGATCGATGGGATAGGTCGTCGCCATAGCGTTCATTGTGCCTACGACCGTTTCAGTTACAAACGCTTCATCCGGTCGGCCAGGTCGTCGGGGTCCCTGCGTCGATCCAGGCCGCAGCGGCGACCGCGGCCATCACCGCATCGCTCCCGTTCACCGCTGGATGGTCGTCGGGTTCGATCACGACCTCGACCCGGGGGGTGTCGACGGCCCGCAGCACCCCGAACGAGCGGATCGTCAGATCGTGGATCTCACCGGTCTCGGGGTCGACCGCGATGCTCTCGCTGCGGACCAGCCCGAGGCCCATGTGGGCGGCCCCGACGCAGTACGACCGGAGGGTGATGTCGTCGAGCGACTCCCCCGCCCGCACCCGAACCTGGACCGACCCGTCCGGGGAGATCGCCGCCGTCGCCTCGCCACCCCCGGGGCCGGCGATCCAACCGACCTCACCACGAGCGGCCGCAGCGAGCACGGCGACCTCCAGCCACCCCGCGCCCCGGATCGCAGCCGAGGTCGGAGGTCCGACGACGTCCACCTCCTCGACCGTCACGCTCGGTGCGTAGGCCGCGATCACCTCGGCGATGCCGTCGGTGCGAGCCACCCGGATCACGCCGGTGCCGTCGGCGTTCATCCCGGCGGCGACCGGCGGTCGCTTCGGCCCACGTCGCACCACGTCCTCGCGAGCGAGCAACACCCGCACCGGGCGACCGTGCTGATCGGCGAGACGCCGGGCCACCGACCCGAGGTCGGATTCGACCTTGCCGCCGAATGCACCGCCGTTGCCGAGCAGTGATGCCGGCTCCCCTCCCGGAGCACACCACGACGCATCGGTCTCCAGGTAGGCCGGCTCGGTCCAGGTCGTGCGCAGCACCGCGTCGAAGTCCCCAGCCGGCAGGTCGATCGGCGGCTCGAACGTCGCCGTCGTCCGCCGTCCCTGGATCTTGCCGGCGGCGGCCAGCGCCGCCGCTCGGGTCTCGGCCACGGCCCAGCCGTCGCCGTCGGGAACCGCGACCAGCGAATCGTCCGGCGCGGTGTCGTCGGCGAACCCGCCCTCGCCGAGCGCGACGTCGGTACCGACCGCCTGCGCGACGCCCCCTTCCAGGACCGCGCGGGCCGCCGCGGCGTCCGAGGACCCCAACGAGACGGGGGTGCCGTAGGCCTCCCACGCATCGACGATCGATTGCCACCCGGTGCATCGGCACAGGTGGGCGAGAAGGGCGTCGGCGGCCTTGGCCCGATCGTCGTGGCCCACTCCCTTGGCCCGCAGACCCTCGAACCGGCACACGATGCCGGGGGTGCAGAACCCGCACTGGCTGCCGCCGGTCGCGGCGAACGCATCACCCCACGACGACCGCACGTCGGAGGAGAGCCCCTCGACGGTCGTGATCGATCGACCCCGGACCCGCCGCACCGGCGTGACGCACGAGACGCGGGGCTGGCCGTCGACCAGGACCGTGCAACAGCCGCACTGCCCCTGCGGTGAACACCCGTCCTTCACCGAGACGGCGCCGACCTGCTCGCGCAAGACCGCGAGCAGGGTCGCCGTGTCGTCCTCGACCACGACCGCCTCGCCGTTCACGTTGATCTCGATGCCGGACATGGCCGTCGACGTTACCGGGCCGCGAAAATCGATCGGACGACGAGGGATCGACGGGTCGAGGTTCGACTAGGGGTCGTGGGAGTCGTGAAGGAGGCGAGCGTGGCCGGCGAGGAGGCTGAGATCCAGCGGATCTACCGCGCCACGCTCGGCGAGATCTACGGCTACCTCATGCTCACCACCGGCGGCGATCGCGCCCTGAGCGACGACCTGCTGGCCGAGACCTATCTGCACGCCGCCCGCCATGTCGGGACGGGCCGAGGGGACGAGGTCACGATCCCGTGGCTCAAGACCGTCGCGAAACGCCGCTTCATCGATCACCTGCGGCGAGAGGACGCGATGCGGCGGCGAGCGAGACGACTGCAGGACGCCCTGACCCTCCACGACCAGGAGCAGCGATCGGATCACGTCTCGCGGGTCCACGACTCGGTCTACGCCGCACTCGACGGGCTCGCCCCCGAGCAGCGCCTCGCCATCGTGATGCGCCACCTCGACGGCGCCTCGCTCCCCGAGATCGCCGACGCACTCGGCCGATCGGTCAAGGCGGTCGAGTCGTTGCTCGGCCGAGGCCGGATCGCCTTCCGCACCGCCTTCGAGGGGATCGAACGTGACTGAGCGACCAGATCTCGGACCAGGCGAGGACGTCGGCGACATCGAAGCGCTCCTGCGGTCGGCGGCGATGGCACGACCCGACGCCGATGTGGAGGAGCGCCTGCTCCTTCGCATGCTCGACGAGATCGACGTCCAGCGCGAGGTGCTGGTTTCCGTCGACCCGCGGCCGGTGGACGTCGCACGGATCGATCGACCGGGGCCACGGGCCCGTCGACGGCCACTCATCGCGGCCGCGGCCGCGATCGCAATCGTCGCGATCGGGGCTCTGATCGCAGTGCGCGGCGACGCAACCCGACCCGTGTCGACGACCACCGACGCCGACGGCACGGATCGCGCCATCTCCCTCGCACCACTCGAACGCGCCTGTGGGTTCCATCTGCCCGTGCTCGCGGAGATCACCAGGGACGAGGTCCCCAACGACACCCTCGGTGGCCCACTGCCTGCGCTCGACGCGTACGACGCGCTGGTCGCCGCGGTGACCGAGCTCGGGACGGCGTTCGACGCGAGTGCGCTGCCCGACGCCGGTGACCTGGGCTCACGCCTGGCCGAGCTCGAGCGACTGATCCGGACACAGCGCGATCGCTACGTCGAAGGACGGGTCGCGAGTGCCGACGTCATCGCCGACACCCTCGCCCGTCGCACCGAACAGCTCGCGAGCGAGTTCGCCGATCTCGGCGCAGCGGGCTGTGACCCCATCGGACCGGCCGAGTGAACCGACGCCGCCTCGACCCAATGGAGCAACCATGACCACCCCGATCCACCATCGCCGGCACCGCCGACTCCGGCATCGAGGCACCGTCGCGCTCACGATGGTGGTGATGCTGGCCGCCGCGTCGTGTGGCGACGTCGACCGAGCGGACCAGGTGGTCGGCGAGGGCATCGACGGGACCACCAGCACCGCCGACTCGACCAGCGGCGACGACGAGGCCGACGGGGACGCTGGCGCCGACGAGGCCGACGGGGACGCCGCCGCTGGCGACGACGGCGACGTCCCCACGACGACGGAATCGATCGCGCCGGGATTCAGTGGGCTGGCTCCGGCGCTCCCGATCGCCGAGGTGTTCGAGATGGCCAACCCGATCTTCGCCATGACCGGCAGCGACTCACACGCAGTGCTCACGGCGGGCACCAGGCTCGTGGTGATCGGCGAGGGGCAGACGACGACGATTCCGCTCACCGCCGAGGTGTTGCAGTTCGACGCGTTCTACATCACCACCACGGACACCCATGCGATCGCGCACGGGTTCGAGTACGGGTGGGGGGCATTGGGCGGCGGACTCAACACTGCGGTCTCGGTCGATCTGGACACGTTCGAGGTCACCACCCGCTCGAACCCGCCGGGAACGGTGCTGAGCGCTGCGGCGCGAACCGGTGCCGGATCGACGATCCTCGCCAACGACGGCGGCACCGCCGGAACGCTCGACG
Source organism: Actinomycetota bacterium (assembly GCA_039193795.1). Lineage (GTDB taxonomy): Bacteria > Actinomycetota > Acidimicrobiia > Acidimicrobiales > Aldehydirespiratoraceae > UBA11606. The sequence goes on from JBCCWI010000002.1 coordinate 16,229, forward strand.
CCACGACGCTGGAGGTCGGCGCGCCGTTCTACGAGGCTCCCGGCCTGACCGGCAACGACCGCGACACCTACCGGATCGACGACGAGGTCTGGACGCTCGCCGGCGATGGGACGATCGAGGTCTTCGACGTCGGGTCGGGTGAGCTGCTCCGGTCGAGCTCGATCGGTCGAGATGTCGGGACGTTCATCGCCCGGTTCATGGGGCACGACGACACGACGATCTGGCTGTCCTCCCCGCTCGACGGCGCCGTCGGGGTCCTCGACCGCACGACCGCCGACCTGATCGCTTGGATCGAGATCGGCGGAAGCTTCCCGGGCGCCGAGATCGAGATCATCCAAGGAGCGGGCGACCTCCTCCTGATCGACGTCAGCGATGCCTCAGGCGACTGGTACGTGCTAGGGGAACTCGACCGAGCGACCGGCGAGCTCACCACGCGGCACGTCGTCGCACCATCGACCGACGATCAGTGGCCGACCGTGCTCGACCGTGCGTCGTTCGCCTGGGTCGGGGACGAGCTCTACGTGCAGGACCACATGCGCAGGGTGGTGCGGGTCGATCTCGACCGCTGGGGCGATGAGACGCTCGGCGACTGGATTGACCCCGACCTCTCGATCTCCCCCGCGTTCGATGGTGAGTCCGCAGACCTCGCCGCACTCGCAGTCGGCTGGATCCGCGGCGACGAGGGGATCGACCGGACCGACCCGGATGCGTCGGCGGCCGTGCTCGACGCCGTGCAGGACTGGAACCCCGGCGTGGTGGCGGCCTACGCCGTGGACATCGAGGGCGACCGCGCGTTCGTCACGCTCACCTCCTCGATCCTCGGGGTCATCCCACTCCTCACCTTCGAACGGATCGACGACGGGTGGGCGATCAACTCGGTGAGCGAGTGTTGGCTCGTCAACCTCGCCTTCCCCCAGGAGTGTCCGGCGGTGGACTGAACGTCGCCGGACTGACCATTCGACGCGCCGGCCCGCCTGTTCCTCCCCGGGGCGGGCCGGTTAGCGTCGGTCGCCGTGCACCCCCTCCCCCGTCGCTCGTTTCTCGCCGGCGGCCTCGCGGCCGGCTCGCTGGTTCTGGTCGCCTGTGGCGGCTCCGATGACGGTGACGGCGGTGGGGTGGGTTCGACCGCCGAATCGGAGCTGTCGTTCCTCCGAGCGACCTTCCCCGACGGATTCCGTCAGGAAGCGCTTCTCGTCGCCGGGCCCGCGCAACGATTTGCGTTCGTGGTCGCCGACCAGATCGACAACCTGCGCGAGACGGCACCGGCCACGCTCGATCTTGCGATCGTGGCGGCCGACGGGTCGACGGTTCTCGAGACGACGATCGACCGACGCGCCGACGGCATCATCACGCCGTACTACCCGGCTGTCACCTCCTTCCCCACCGCCGGGCTGTACTCCGCATCACTGCCCGCCTACCCGAACGTCGCTGCGGTCGAGTTCCTCGTCACCGACGCAGCGGCGGTGCCCGTTCCCCAGATCGGCGATCCGCTGCCGGCCGTGCCGACGCCGACGTTCGACGATGCGCAAGGCGTGGCCGACATCTGCACCCGGGCCGTCGACTGCCCGTTCCACGAGATCGATCTGGTCGACGCGGCCGTCAACGACAAGCCCACCGTGCTGCTGGTTGCGACCCCGGGCTTTTGCCAAACCGATATCTGCGGCCCCGTCGTCGACCTCTTGATCGAGGAAGCCGGCGAGCGGGACGACCTCAACGTGATCCATGCCGAGGTGTATGTCGATCCATCGGACTTCGAGACCGGCGCGTTCCCCGACCTGACCGCCGTCGTCGGCGCACTCGGGATGTCGTATGAGCCAGCGCTGTTCGTCGCCGACGCCGACCACACCGTCGTCGCCCGTCTCGACACGACGTTCGACCGCAGCGAGCTCGCCGACGCGCTCGCCCTGGTCTGACCTCTGGTCTCGAAAGCGACGAACGCCCCGCCGGGGCGGGGCGCTGGTCAGGCCCGGGGGTCGAGGTGATGGGTCGGCGTTAGCTGAACGACTGGCCGCAGCCGCAGGTGCGCTGAGCGTTGGGGTTGTCGATCGAGAAGCCGGCGTCCTGGAGGCCGTCCTTGTAGTCGAGGGTCGCGCCCTCGAGGAGTTGGGCGGACTGCGGGTCGACGACGACATCCACACCGGAGAAGTCCTTGGTGATGTCGTCGGCGGCGCGGTCGGTGTCGAAGTACATCTCGTAGGAGAAGCCCGAGCAGCCACCGGGGCGAACGGCGACGCGCAGGGCCAAGCCCTCTTCGCCTTCGGCGGTGATGAGCTCGTTGACCTTCGAAGCCGCGTTGTCGGTGAGCATGATCATGATGGGTTCCTCCTGTGGGACGGAGACGACGAGGACGTCGAACCTGTGAACGTGAGTGTACCGGTTGGTATTCCATCGGCAGAACCGGGCCTGACTCCATCGAACCAGGTCAAACGGACCTTTTCCAGTAGACCTGTTCAAAGAGGTTCAAATCGGTTGCCCTCTGACCTATCCTGATCAGGTGGCTGCCATCGCACCCCCCACGAGTGAACACGTCATGGGGCTGCTGCGCGGGGTGATCGATCCCGAACTGGGCAGCGACATCGTCGAGCTCGGCATGGCGAAGGGTGCCACCGTCACCGACGAGGGCTGGATCCGCCTCCGCATCGATCTCACCACCAGCGGCTGCCCGCTGCGGGCCCAGATCCAGAAGGACATTCGCGCCCGCCTCGTCGACCTGCCCGGCGTCACCCGCGTCACGATCGACTGGGGCGAGCTCACCCAGGACGAACGCGGCGAGGCCATGGCCAAGGCCCGGTTCAACGTGAGCCAGAACGCCCCCGACACGAGCATCCCGTCGACCACCAAGGTCGTCATGGTCGCATCGGGCAAGGGCGGCGTCGGCAAGTCGTCGATCACCACCAACCTCGCGGCCGCGCTCGCCGAGCAGGGGTATTCGGTCGGCGTGATGGACGCCGACATCTGGGGGTTCTCGGTGCCGCGCATGCTCGGCGTCGACGGTGACCTCGTCTCCAAGGACGGCAAGATCCAACCGATCGTCCGCGAGATCGGCACCGGCCGCCTCGAGATCGTCTCGATGGGCTTCCTGGTCGCCCAGGAGGACTCCGCCCTGATGTGGCGCGGCCTGATGCTCAATCGCGCCGTCCAACACTTCTGCCAAGACGTCGACTGGCCGAGCGACCTCGACTACCTCCTCATCGACATGCCTCCGGGCACCGGCGACGTCCAGATGGGCCTCGCCAAGATGCTCCCCCGAGCGGAGATGCTCATCGTCACGACCCCGGCGCTCAACGCCCAGAAGGTCGCGGCCCGGGTCGCCGACATGGGCCGCAAGAACTATCTGCGGATCGTCGGCGTGATCGAGAACATGAGCGAGTTCGTGGCGCCCGACGGCAGCCGCCACTCCCTGTTCGGCGAGGGCGGTGGCCGCCAACTCGCCGACGACATCGGAGCGCCGCTGCTCGGCCGGGTCCCGATCGAGCCGGTCGTGAGCGCGGGTGGCGACATCGGCGAACCGGCTTCACTCGGAGAGGGCGCGGCGGCCGAGGAGCTGCGATCGATCGCCAAACTGATCGCCGAGGAGTACATCCCGCCGGTCGAGATGGCCGGTTGCAGCGCCCGGATGCTCGACGCGGCGATGGCCGCGCTCGATGCCCTCGACGCCGAGGAGACCGGCGCCGCCTGAGACCCGGTTGGCCGACGGCTGACTGAACCCGGTTCACCTCCGGCTCAACCTCGCGCCCCGAGGTGCCGAAAGTACTGGTGTCGATCGATCGATCGACCCAGGACCATTCGGCCCTGGTGATGAGACGAGGACGAGATGAGTTCGTGGAACCGGCGGGTCGCGGCAGCATCACGGGTGCGAGACAATCTCGACCCGGACGGGATCGACGAGCGACTCCGAGCGCTCGGATTGCCCGGAGGTCTTCACCCCGACGATGCGGTGGCGATCATGGCACTGTTGCGGGTGGCCGAAGGCCGGGCGGGCGGGTTCTCCTCGACGGCCATCGCCCGCGTGCTCGACGAGGACGGCGGCATCCACCGCCAGCTCCGGGTCATCGTGATGGGCAACGAGACGGGCGCGACCGCGCTCGTCGGCGACCTCGACCAGGAGATGGCCGCCGACCCGGTCACCGGACTCCCCGGTCGTGACTACCTGCTCACCTGTCTGGAGGAGGCACTCCGGGCCACGGTCGGCTCCGACGGGTGCGTCGCGGTGTACTCCATCGACATCGATCGCTTCAAGACGGTGAACGACACCCGCGGCTTTTCCAACGGCGACGACACGCTTCGCCATCTCGCCGCCCGGCTCGAAGAGACCCTGCGATCCGACGACGTGCTCACCCGGTTCGGCGGGGACGAGTTCACGATCATGTGCCCCGACGTGCTCGGCGTGGCCGAAGCCACCTCGATCGGCGAGCGCTTCCGCAACGTGTGCATCGAGGCATCGGTCGAGAGCCCCCTGCACGGACTCACCACGTCGATCGGCATCGCGATCGGCAGTTCCGATCGACCCGCCGAGGCGCTCGTCCGCGAGGCGGAGACGGCGCTCTACCAGGCCAAGGGACTCGGCCGCGACCGGTGCGAACTGTTCGACGAGGAGCTGCGCTCCCAGTCCGAACGCCGCAACACCGTCGACCAGCGCCTCCGCAGTGCGCTCGACGACAACGCCATCCAGGTCCACTACCAGCCGATCATCGAGCTGCCGTCCCGCGACATCGTCGGCTGCGAGGCGCTGCTGCGCATCGTCGGCGAAGACGGCGCTCACCTCGACCCTCGCGAGCTCATCGGCGCGGCCGAGGACGGCGGCCTCATCCGCCGCATCGAGGAGAACGTCCTGCAGCAGGCGGCATCGGCGATCCAGATGCTGCCCGACCTCGACGGCGATCCGATCTTCTTGTCGCTCAACGTGTCGGACCGTCGACTCAACGACAGCCGGTTCCCGCTGACCCTCGCCCGCGGCCTGCACAACGCCGAACTCCCGGCCGAGCAGGTGCACCTCGAACTGCACCCCGAGGTGTTGGCCGCCAAGGGGCCGGGGACCCGCCTCGTCACCCAGCTGCGGGCGCTCGGCGTCCAGGTCGTGATCGACGAGTTCGTCGGCGCCAACGACCCCGAGCTGATCGACAGCGACCTCGTCGACATGGTCAAGCTCGACCGTCGGTTGGTGCAGGGCATCCACGGCGAACGGGGCCACGCGCGGATGAAGCTCGTCGTCGACTCGATGCTCGAGCGCAAGGTCGCCGTGTGCGCGGTCGGGATCGAGTCCGAGGCGGACCTCGACGCCGTCGCTGCGCTCGGCTGCGACTTCGCCCAGGGCTATGTGATCTCGCCGCCGGTCGAGATCGGCCGACTCGGCGAGCTGCTGCTCCGCTGACCGGCGTCGCCGTCGGCGGCGGTCACGACTCCAGTTCGGGCGGATCCTCGGGTCGCTCGTAGTCGACGTCGCCGACATCGATCACGTCGTCGAAGCCCGCGCCCGGCCGACGCTGGCCGGGGCCGCCGGCAGGACCACCCGGCGTGTGGAAGCCGGGGCCGAACCCGCCTGCGGCGCCACCCATCGCCCCGCCGGGGCCGGCGACCTGGATGCGATCGCGGTAGCGAGCGATCAACGCGGTGCGGATGATCGCCCGGGTCGGCGGAAAGAGGCACAGCAGACCGATGGCGTCGGTGACGAACCCGGGGGTCAGCATCAAGGCGCCGGCCATGGCGACGAGCAGCCCGTCGACCAGCTCCTTGGTCGGCACCTCGCCGGCACCCAGCCGCTGCTGGATGCGAGACATCAGCCCGAAGCCCTCGCGGCGGACGAGATAGGCGCCGATCGCGGAGACGAGGATCATCAGACCGATGGTCTCCACCCCGCCGAGGACCGCGCCGACCTGGATCAGGACCCAGATCTCGATGATGGGGACGACGACGAAGGCCAGCAGCAGGAAACGGAACACATGGTCAGCGTACGAGCAGGTCCGAAAGGAGCCATAAGGCCGGGGGCCTAAGCTGACCCCGATGTCCGCCCCCGCCGAACGTCCGCCGTCCGTCGACAAGCTGGCCCGCTCCATCGCCGACGTCGGCCTTCCCCATCCGATGTTGGTCGACGCCGCCCGGGCCGCCATCGCCGCCGGCGCACCCGACACGGCCCGCGAGATCGCGATCGCGCTCGGCCGCCGCATGCTCCGCCCCGTGATCAATGCGACCGGCACGATCCTGCACACCAACCTCGGACGAGCACCGATGGCCTGGGATCAGCCGGAGCGCTACACCAATCTCGAACTCGATCTCACGACCGGCCAGCGAGGCTCTCGGATGGCGACCGCCGGCTCGCTGATCGCCAAGGCCTGCGGCGCCGAGGACGCGATCGTGGTCAACAACTGTGCGGCGGCGGTGCTGCTCGTCCTCGGCGGGCTCGCCGAGGGTCGCGATGTGGTCGTCAGCCGCAGCGAGCTCGTCGAGATCGGTGGCGGGTTCCGCATCCCGGAGGTCATGGCCCGCTCGGGTGCGCGGCTGGTCGAGGTCGGCACCACCAACCGCACACGGGTCGACGACTTCGCCGCGGCCGTCGATGCGCCCCACACCAACGTCGGGGTCGTGCTGCGCGTCCACCAGTCCAACTACAAGATCGTCGGCTTCACCGAGGCCCCGACGACCAACGAGCTCGCCGGGCTCGGTGCACCGCTCGTCGTCGACACCGGCTCGGGCCTCCTCGACAGCCGATGCCCGTGGCTGACGGGCAACCCGCCCGGCTGGCTCGCCGACGAACCCGCCGCCCGCCAGACCCTCGAGGCCGGTGCGGGTCTGGTGACCTTCTCCGGCGACAAGCTGTTCGGCGGCCCACAGGCGGGGATCATCGCCGGCGATGCCGAGCTCGTCCGCCGCTGTGCCAAGCACCCGCTGGCCCGAGCGCTCCGCCCCGGCTCGCTGGTGCTCGCCGCGCTGCAGCAGACCGCGCTCGCCTATCTCGCCGAGGACGGCGACGCGATCCCCTTCTGGCGCATGGCGGGGCTGACCGTCGACACCCTCCGGGCTCGGGCCGAGCGCTACGACGTCGGCGTGGTCGCCGAGGTGATGTCGGCCCCCGGTGGCGGCACGCTGCCCGGCGTCGAGATCCCGTCGGCGGGAGTCCGTCTCGCCGGCGACCACCGCGAGACGCTGCGCCGGCTCGACCACCCGATCATCGCCCGCATGGAGGACGATCACACCGTGCTCGATCTCCGTACCATCCACCCCGACGACGATCCGGTGGTCGCTGACGCCCTCCGGGCCCTGCGCTGACCCCGTGCACGTCGTCGCCACCGCCGGCCACGTCGACCACGGCAAGTCGACCCTCATCACGGCGCTCACGGGCACCGACCCGGACCGTCTCGACGAGGAGAAGGCGCGCGGCCTCACGATCGATCTCGGGTTCGCCGGCGCCAAGCTCCCGTCGGGCCGCGGCATCTCCTTCATCGACGTCCCGGGCCACATCCGCTTCCTGAAGAACATGCTGGCCGGTGTCGGCGGGGTCGACGCCTGTGTCTTCGTCGTCGCCGCCACCGAGGGCTGGAAGCCGCAGTCCGAGGAGCACCTGCGCATCCTCAGCCTCCTCGGCATCCGCCACGGCATCGTGGCCCTCACCAAGATCGGCCAGGTCGACGACGAACTCGCCGAGCTCGCCCAGATGGAGATCGCCGAACGCACCGAGGGGACCTTCCTCGCGGACGCGCCCGTCGTGGCGGTCGACGCGATCGACGACATCGGCATGGCCGACCTGCGCGCCGCGCTCGACGACCTCCTCCAGGTCACCCCGACCGCCGCCGACCACAAACAGCCCCGACTCTGGATCGACCGCGTGTTCGCGGCGAAGGGCGCGGGCACGGTGGTCACCGGCACCCTCACCGGTGGGATGGTCCGGGTCGACGACGAGTTCGCCATCCTCCCCGGGGGGCACGACGTCCGGATCCGGGCCCTGCAGAGCCAGTACGCCGAACGCACCAAGGTCGGCCCCGGGAACCGGGTGGCCGCCAACCTGTCCGGCGTCTCGCACGATCAGCTGACCCGTGGCGACGTCCTCGTGCGCGCCGGCGACTGGCATCTCACCCGTCGGGTCGACGCCTCGCTCCAGGTCCTCGACTCGCTCGATCGACCGGTGACCCGGCGCGGTGCCCACCTGCTCTACCTCGGGTCGGGCGAACACCCGGTCCGGGTGCGAGTGCTCGGTCCGGAGGCGATCGAGCCGGGCGCCTCCGGATTCGTCCGGATCCACCTTCCCGTCGAGTTGCCGTTGGTCCCCGGCGACCGCTTCATCTTGCGCGAGTCGGGTCAGGGCGTGACGTTGGGTGGTGGTGAGATCCTCGACGTCGACCCGATGGTCGCCGCGGCCAGAGCCCGCCCGGACCGCTCCGTCGAGCGCGTCGTGCGCGAGCGAGGCCGCGTCGATGTCGATCAGCTCCGTCGCCTGACCGGCGAGCGCCGAGACCCCGACGTGGGGAGTTGGGCGGTCGATCCCGACGAACTCGACCGGGTCACGAACGAGCTGCGGGCGGCGGTCGATGCGGCCGGCCCGCTCGGTCTCGACATCGCACCACTCGGCGAGTTCGAGCGAGCGGTGCTCGACACCCTGGACGACCTCTCGGTCGAGGGCGGGCACGCCCGCCCGGCCGCGGCGGCCGACCCGCTCGCCGGCAGCGACGTCGTCGCGCGACTCGCCGCCGAACCCTTCGCCCCGCCCGCCATCGACGACGTCGATCCGGCCGAGGTCCGCGAGCTGATCCGGCGCGGCGAGCTCGTGCAACTCGACGGCGTCGTGTTCGCCGCCTCGGCGATCGACGCCGCGGCGCGGGTCGTTGCGGGACTCCTGGCCGAGTCCCCCGACGGGATCACCGTCGCCGAGGCCCGGGACGGTTGGGGCACGACACGCAAGTTCGCGATCCCGCTGATCGCCCGCCTCGACGACACCGGAGTCACCCGCCGGCGCGGCGACCTGCGGATCGCCGGTCCGCGGCTGCCCGAAATCTGAACCGGAGTCGGGTCAGACGCCGCTCATGTGACGGCGTTCGCTCTCGGAGAGCCCGCCCCAGATGCCGTGCTGTTCACGGATGTTGACCGCGTACTGGAGGCATTCGTCGCGCACGCCGCACCCGTCGCAGATCGCCTTGGCACTCGCTTCGCGGAAGCGCTTCTCGTCGCGTCGCTCGGGGGTCGTGGGTGGGAAGAAGACGACGGCCTGGGGCCCGCGGCAGGCGGCCCGTAGTTGCCATTCGGTCCGGTGGGTGCTGATCGCCATATGGTCTCCCGCTCTCAAACGCCAGGGCTATCAGGTTGTGACCGAAGCCACAAACGTTCTCGGTGATGGTTGTGACGAACTTGACCACTCTGCGTGTGATTCGACGGTTTTTCGCCCCATCGGCGCGGTTCGGGCACGCCGTTGTGCCCGAATCGAACGGAATGGCCCCGTTGACGAACCGATGACACGGTCCGACCAGCCTGGTCTCCATGGCCAGGCCGTGCAGTAGGTTCAGCGATCGATGGGATCGCCGTTGACCCGGCCGTTTCGGGTGCATCCGCCCGGCGTCGACGGCGTCTTGCTGCGCCCCGACGTGCTGCGTCGGCTCCTCGCGCGCTTCGAGGCCCGCCTCACGATCGTGCGCGCCGGCGCCGGTTTCGGCAAGACGACCGCCCTCGCCCAGGCGGTCGAACAGAACCGGCTCGCTCCCCGAGGGCACGACCACTGGATCGGGTGCGAACCGGCCGATGCCCGCCGCGAGCACCTGCTCGGCGGCGTCGGTGAATCCCTCGGCATCGTCGGCGAGGTCACGGTCACTGCGATCGCCGAAGCGGTCGCCGCCTACTCCCCCGCCCAGGTGTGCCTCGTCTTCGACGACGTCCACGAGATCGGCGGCGGGTCGCCGGGCGCCGACGCGCTCGGCGAGCTCCTCGCCGCCCTCCCCTCGAACGGTCACCTCCTGTGCGCGGGCCGGACCACACCGCCGCTCAACGTGGCCCGACTCGACGCCCACGGCGCGGTCGTCCGGATCGACGAGGGCGACCTGACCCTCTCCCCGCCCGATCTCGCCGCCCTCGCCGACGCCGCCGGACGGGCCGCGAGCGACGTCGCCCACCTCGGCGGGTGGCCGGCGCTCGTCGCCCTCGGGCTGCGGTCGGGACCGGTGCCGGACTTCCTCAACGAGGAGGTGCTCACCTCCCTCGACGACGACCAACGCACCCTGCTCGCGATCACCGTCGCCCTCGGCGGCGCCAGCTCCGGCATGCTCCAGGCCCTCACCGGGATCGAACCGTCCCGACCGCTCGGCGACCTCCCGATGGTTCAGCACCAAGACGGGTGGTACCGCGCCCACGACCTGTGGAACGAGGTGTTCGACCAGGCGATGATCCTCGAGTGTCGACGCGAACGGCTGCGTCCCGCCGTCCGCCACCTGCTCGACACCGGGGAGAGGGTCCGGGCGGTCGACATCGCCGTGCGCGGGCACGAGTCCGACCTCACGATCGCGGCCCTGCGTGCGGCGGTCATCGATGGCCGGGTCGAGGATCCGGACGTGCTCAAGCGGTGGCATCAGTCGATGGACGGCGCGGTCGGCAACCATCCGATCGCCCTCCACGTCCGCGGCCTGCTCGAACAGTCGATCGACCCGACCACCGACCGATGCCGAGCCGCCTTCGCCGATGCCGCCGCCGGTTTCGCCGCACTCGGCGACACCGCTGCGCAGGTCAACTCGGTCGCCGAGCTCGGCTTCTGGCACCACATCCAGCGCGACGCGCCGGGCCTGCTCGGGGTCGCGGGGACGATGATGGAGCTCGCCGGAGCCGGCGAGCCCTCCGCCACCCCCTACATCGACATCATCAACGCCTTCGCCGCACTCGCCCAGGGCGATCCCGAGGCGATGCTCACCGCGGTCGGTCGGGCCCGCGGCAACCGGATGACGGGACGCTTCGAGGCGATCGCCGACTGGCTCGAGTTCCAGGCCCAGGAGTTCCTGGGCAACAGCAATGTCGAACTCGCCGATCGCTACCTCGCCGGTGCCGGCGCCATCCGAGGCACGGAGGTCATCGCCATCTCGGCGCGCTGGCGAGCCGGTCGCATCGAGGAACTTCTCGCCGACCCGGGCGCCTGGGGAGCTCGAACCGGATCCGAGCGGGCGCGCTTCTTGACCCACGCATGGCTGGCGGCGGTCACCGCCGGGGTCGGCGATCTCGACACGGCCCGAGAGCACATGACGATGGCCCGGGCGCTGGCCGGCGAACGCGGCGCACCCCAGGTCGAGATCACCCTCGCCCTCCCCGCCGTGCTGATCGTGCACGAAGAGGGCGACCACGAACGGGCCGAGGCGGAGATGCGCGATCTCATCGAACGCATCCCGGTCAGCGACAGCACCCGACTCTCCTACAACGGCTCCGGTTCGCTGATCGCCCGCTACGAGCCGGAGGCGCTCGCCGATCTGCGGGTCCCGCTCCCGGCGCGGGATCTCGATCTCGGCCTCGCACTGCGGTCACTCGACGCGACCGGCGACCTCGACGCGATCCGAACCGTCGCCTGGCCGACGAGCCCCGGTGAGCTGATCTCGTCGTTGTTCCTCCGCACGACCTGTGAGTTCGTCGCCGCCGGGTGGGCGGCCGGCCGACCCGAGGCCCGCGCGACGGCCGAGTGGCTGCTCGACGTCATCGGCGAGCCGGCCCGAGCCCGGTTCCGGGATCACACCGAGCATCACGTCGCGGTGGTCGCCGCCGCCGCCAAAGAGCTGCTGGCATCGGTTCCGCTCCCGCCCGACGAGGTGCGGCGCCTGAAGCTGCTCGGCACCGAACAACTCCTCCTCGACGATCGCGAGACCGACAGCGACGACTGGCGCCGGGAGCGGGTTCGTTCGCTCCTCGGATATCTGGTCGTGCATCCCGACACGACCCGCGACGCCGTGATGACCGCCCTGTGGCCCGAAGCGGACGAGGACGCCGCCCGGCGCAACCTGCGCTCGACGCTGAACCTGCTGCTCGGCGTGCTCGAGGCGGGCCGCACCGGCGGCGATGCCGCGTACTTCGTCCGGGCGGACACCAACCGGATCCGCCTCGCGGGCCGCGACCGGCTCGATGTCGACGTGTGGCGATTCGACGAGCTGCTCGACGAGGCGGAGCGGCTCGAAGCCGACGGTGCCCCCACCCTCGCCCTCGACCGCCTCGTCGACGCCGTCGGGCTGTACCGGGGCGACCTGCTCTCGGGCGTGCAGGAGGGCGCATGGCTCTTCGTCGAGCGCCAACGTCTGCACGTGCGCTTCGTCGCCGCGTCGGTGCGCACCGCCGAACTCCTGCTGGCGCACGGCCGCACCGACGAGGCGGTCGCGGTCGCGACGCGGACGATCGGTGCCGAGCCGTGGTCCGAGCCCGCCCACCGCGCGGTGGTCGCCGGCCACCTCCAACGCGGCGACCGAGCGGCGGCACGCCGCGCGATGCAGCACTGCCGAGACGTACTCGACGAGCTCGGCGGACCGGTCGAGGAACTGACCGAGATGCTGGAACGCCGGCTCGCCGCCGGCTGAGCGGGCCCTGCGCCGACGCCCGGCGATCAGTCGGCGACGGGTTCGGCTTCGTCGGGCGCCGGATCACCGACGTCGTCGCCCCGCTTGCCCCGCATCTCGCGGTAGTCGCGGGCGCCGCCCTCCTCGGGTTCGATCTCGAGATAGAGCCCCTCGATCGCCACCACCCGGACCGGGTCGCCCTTGGCGATCGGCGTGGTGCGGTTGACCCGCGCCTTCCAGGGGGCACCGTCGACCAGGACGACGCCCTCCTTCTTGATGGCCTCGGCCGCCTCACCCATCGAGCCGATCATCCACTCGCGCCCGATCGTCGGCGTGCCGAAGCGGGTCCGGATCATGGACGGCATGCCCGAGATCATCGAGACACTGATGCCGACGATGCCGGCGATCAGGGTGATCCACGAGATGGCGAAGCCGTCGAACAGGAACAGGGATCCGATGACCAGACAGATCGTCGCGATCACCGACCACGCCTGCGCCACCCCGGTCTGCACGTCGACCGCGTAGCCCAGCATCGCGATCACCAGCAGCGCCAGGGCCCACGGCCGGGTCGGGAGGACGGCGAGTCCGTAACACCCGAGGACGAAGCACCCGGCCCCGAGCACACCGGCGATGCCGACCCCGGCGGTGTAGAGCTCGAAGATCAACAGTGCCGCACCGATCAGGAACAGCAGGTAGGTCATCGCCGGGCTGGCGAAGGTGTGCATCCAACCGTCGAAGAGCGACAGCTTGAAGAAGCGGACCGGCGAGACCGGCACCCGGACGGCCTCGTCGCCGGAGGTGTCGATCTCGGACTCGAAGCCGGGAAGCTCGAGGGCGAACAGGCCCAGCGTCGCCATCGACTCGGCCGAGTTGCGGTCCGACAGCCCGAACGTGATCACGGTGTCCTCGTCGACGGTGTCGTTCTCGAGCGCGTCGGCGACCTCGAGGAACGCCGGCGAGAGCAGTTCCGGGGGAAGGATCAGTTCGCCGATGTCGCCGAACTCGGCACCGACCGCCACACCGATCTCGTCGGTGGCGGCGAGCAGCTGCGCGACCTCGCCGCGGGCATCCGCACCCGAGGGACCGACCCAGGTGTAGATCGGCACCTCGGCGTCGGCGATCGTCTGGGCGAGGGCGATCAGTTCGTCGTCGTCGAGCACGGCGCGGGTCGAGTTGACCTGCAGGATCAGGCCGCCGACGCCGTCGCGCTCGGCCCGTTCGATCGACTCCTCGATGAAGTCGGCGACGATGCCGTCGACGAAACCGGAGATCTGAACGACGTCGAAGAACGCGGGAGCGAGGGTGGTCTCGTCGTCCTGGGCGCCGGCCCGACCCGGCGCCATCGACGACAAGATCGCGAGCACGAGAGCGATGAAGGCCACCGATAGGCTGACCCGGCGACGCACGGTCGACCGAGGAGCCGAGGGAGATCCCGAGGGGAATGCAGCCTGCTCAGTTCTTCTCATCGGCGACTGTCCTGATCGTGGCGGGCAAGGGTGGCGTCGGAAAGACGGTGGCCGCCGCGACGATCGCCACGTCGGCCGCTCGGGCCGGCCGCTCGGTGCTCCTGGTGGAGGTCTCGGGCCGGTCCTCGTCGGCACCGATGTTCGGCGCCGAGCCCCAAGGCTACGAGGAAGCCACCGTGGTTCACGAGGCGGGCGACGACGGCACCGGATCGGTGACGCTCAAGTCGATCACGCCCGACCAGGCCCTGATCGAGTGGCTCGCCAACCACGGTTTCAATCGCCTGATCGGCCGGCTCGCCTCGTCGGGGATCCTCGAGATCGTCGCCACGGCGACACCCGGCATCAAGGACCTGCTCATCCTGGGCCGGATCAAGGCGTTCGCCGACGAGGGGGCCTATGACCTGATCGTCGTCGACGCCCCCGCCGCCGGCCACGCGGTCGGCTTCCTCCGCAGCCCCCGCGGCGTGCGCGACGTGGCTCGCACCGGCGTGCTCCACCGTCAGGCGGTCGAGGTCCTGGAGCTCATCGGCGATCCCGATCGCTGCCAGGTGATGCTCGTGACCATCCCGGAGGAGACGCCGGTGAACGAGCTGATCGAGACGAGCTTCGCGGTCGAGGACGAACTGGGCGTGCGGCTCGGTCCGGTGGTCGTCAATGCGGTGCTTCCCGGTCTCGACGGCCTCGATGTCGACCTGGGGGCGCCCGGGTTCGACCTCGACGACGACGAGCGGAGCGCGCTCGCGACCGCCGCACGGTTCCGGGCCGGCCGAGCGGGCCTGCAGACCGAACAGATCGACCGTCTCGGCGCCAGCCTGCCGCTTCCGCAGATCCACCTGCCCCAGCTCTTCGGCACTGCGATCGGCCCCGACGAGATCGACGTGCTCGCTCGAGTCCTGACCGATGCGATCGAGGCGCTGCCCGAGGAGGTCGCGCCATGACGGCGCCGACCTTCGCCGATCTGCTCGCCACGAGCCAGGTCGTGATCTGTTGCGGCACCGGCGGCGTCGGCAAGACCACGACATCGGCGGCCACCGCACTGGCCGCCGCCCAGGCCGGTCGCCGAGCCTGTGTGGTCACGATCGACCCGGCGAAGCGGCTGGCCGACGCCCTCGGGATCGGGGAGCTGTCGAACACGGCCACCGAGATCGACGGGCCGTGGCCCGGCACGCTCGCCGCCCTGATGCTCGACACCGAGTCGACGTTCGACGAGGTGGTCCGCCGCCACGCCCGCGACGACGAGCAAGCCGATCGCATCCTCGGCAACCGGTTCTACCGCAACGTCTCGGGCACGTTGTCGGGCACCCAGGACTACATGGCCGTCGAGAAGCTGTCGGAGCTCTACAACAGCGGCGACTGGGACCTCGTCGTGGTCGACACCCCGCCGACGCGCGACGCCCTCGCCTTCCTCGAGGCACCCAAGCTGTTGACCCGCCTGCTCGACAACCCGATCTACAAGATGGTCACCGCATCGAACCGGGGCCTGATCGGGGTCGCCAACCGGGCCGCACAGACGGTGCTGCGCCAACTCGCCCGCGTCGTCGGCGCAACGGTGGTCGACGAGGCGGTCGCCTTCTTCCAGGCCTTCCAGGGCATGGAGGACGGCTTCAAGGAGCGGGCCCAGGCGACGCTCGCGCTGCTGAGCGACGAGCGCACGTCGTTCGTGCTGGTCGCCTCGCCCCGCGGCGACACCCTGGACGAGGCACGGTACTTCCTCGACCGCATCCGGGCCGCCGACCTCGATGCCTCGGGCGTCGTCGTCAACCGCATGCTCCCGGCCGTCGGGGTGGGCGCCACCCGCGCCGCAGCGCTCGCCGACGAACTGGCCGACGGGCCGGCCGCAGGAGCGGCCGCCGCCCTTGCCGACCTGACCGCAGCGGCGGCCGATGATCAGGACCGCGTCGACGACCTCGCCGAGGCGGCTCCGGCTGCGGTGTTGATGACGGTGCCGCTGCTGGACGACGACGTGCACGATCTCGCCGGTCTGCAGCGAATCGCCGATCTCTTGACCGCCTGACGGTCGGGCCCAGCCGGTCGTCGGTGGGTCGGCCACCAGGGGGTGGCCGGGTGGCTCAGCCCTGAGGTTCGTCGAGCGCAGCGACGGCGGCGGGCAGTTCCTCGCTCACCGGGACGATGCGGTCGAAGCCGGTCGTGTGCAACAGCCGGGTGATGTTGGCGCGGTCGCAGAACACCGCGATGGCGCCCTCGTTCTCGCGCACCTTGCGGATCCCGCCGATCAGTGCGCCCAGGCCGGCCGAGTCCATGAACTGGACACCGCCGAGGTTGACGATCAGCCGGGACTCGTCGCCGAGCTCGGCGAACGCCTCGCGGAACTGCGCGACGGAGTAGGCGTCGAGCTCGCCTTCGGGGCAGAGCTGGACGAAATCCGCCCCCTCGGCACGATCTACACGGATCTCAAGCACGGCCGCATGGTAACGCCGGTTTCGTGAAGGAGACACGCGCCCCCCACTCGATGGCGGACCGTGGGCGATCTGGGCCCGCCGTGTACCATCCGGGGCGTGTCGAACATCCTCCTCGCCACCGATTCCGACTCCCTCGCCGACGAGGTCGAAGCGGCCGTCGCCGGCATGCATCTGCTGCACCGGGTCCGCGCCGGGGTCGATGTCGTGCCTGCGATCGGTGAGGTCGAACCGGATCTCGTCCTGCTCGATCTCCAGATCGGCAACATGGGTGGCGTCGCAGCCTGCCTGGCGGTCCGTCAGCGCGAGGAGATGGGTGATCTCGACGAACGACCGATCCTGCTCCTGCTCGATCGCGACGTCGATCTGTTCCTCGCCAACGAGGCTCGGGCCGACGGTCATCTGGTCAAGCCGCTCGACGCGTTCGCCATCATGCGCGCCGTCGAGACCCACCTGTCCCAGGAGCCGTCTTCGGCCTGATCGCGGTCAACGCGACGACCGCAACGCCGCCACGACCTCCTCGAGCGTCGGAAGCTCTGCCGCATCCTTGAAATCGGCGAGCGCCGCGTAGACCGCGGCGGCGCCGAGATGGAAACCGCCGGGGAGCCCGCCGGACTCGAACGCGGACGCGATCTCGTCCATCTCCCCGGCGAACCGCCACGCCTTGGGACCGACCCCCGCCGCCCGGGCTCGCAGATCGTCGGCGAGACCCGGCAGCGACCGGTCCCACTCGGCGACCAGCCCTTCGAGCACACCCGACTCGTCGGCGTAGGCGGCGACCGCCAGCAACAGCGCGGACGATCCCTTCGTCCAGCCGGCGTAGGCCATCTTCAGCGCCGACGCCGCGCCGATGCCCCCGTCGACCGCGATGACCTCCAACGGGCCGCCCGACAGCTCTTTCGCCACCGCGCGCACCTCGTCGTCGCCCGAGAGGTACAGCCGGGTCGTGCCCGGCCGCCGCGCCGGAGGACCGATGATCGAGCCGTCGACGAATCGCACCTCCGCCCCGAAACACCCGCCGACCATCTCGCTGGTCGCGGGCGCGATGGCGTTCGCATCGACGTAGACGCCGGCGAATCCCGTCGCCGCGACCCCATGCGCGACCGCCAACGCGGCGTCGGGCGGACACACCGAGATCACCATGTCGACGACGTCGCAGGCGGCCGACAGCGTCGGTTGGCCGATCAGCCCGGCCCGCTCGGCCCGCTCGGCGGAGTCACCGCTGCGACCCTCGGTCACCCAGTGGACCTCGTGCCCGGCCTCGACCGACGATGCGGCGACCGTCACGCCCATCGCCCCGGGATGCAGCACCGCGATCCGCGTCATCGTTCCTCCCTCGACTCGCACCTTCGACGCTAGTCACCGGGACGGGCCCGCCTCCCAAATCCGACCCAACTCGGGAGCCGTCGTCGGCGGGACCCGATACCCTTCCCAGTCGCACCACGGGCAGTGGCGCAGGTTGGTAGCGCGCCTCGTTCGGGACGAGGAGGTCGTGGGTTCAAATCCCGCCTGCCCGACCAAGTAGGACAACTTCGAACCCTCGTGAAACCCCTGAGGATCAGGGGTCAGATCGAGGGAGCGAACATCAAAGGCTCCATGCTCATCAGCATGGAGCCTTTCCTTTTCCTCTGCTTCGATCCGCTCTAGAAGATCATCAGCCAGGACGGTCTCCATCGCCTCGCTCAGCTGGGCGTAGATTTCACCGTCCTCGCTGACCAAGAGCTTGCGAAACCAGAACTGATTCATGATTCGTCGGCCCTGGTCGTTCGTTCGGGCATAAGTCGACACGGCCTCGGCGGCGTGCCGGATGACGGTGTCGAGATCCGCCTTGGCCCGGTCAACCACCTCCACGCTCTGGCGCAGTTGCGATTCAGCCTCAGCCTTCTCAGCGTTGATCTGATCCTGTTGCCGACTGAGAAGTTCGAGATCGATCGCTCCCGCAGTGAATGCTTCGAGCGACTTCTCGGCTCGACGGTTCAGCTTTGCGATACGGGCTCGTTGCCGTGCGGCAGAACGTTGGGCCTCTCCACCGAGGCGGTCGAAGTGACCCATGAGGCGCTCGTGCAGGTACGCGGCTCGCTCCTCGCTCAACTCGACATTGACGTAGTACTGAGCGACCTTCGCCTCGACGAGACCCACCGGGAGGTACGGAAGTTGACATCCGTTTCCTTGTTGCCGCCCTCGACAGAAGAAGTACTCGTACTCGCCTCCCCGCCCAGTCACGACCGTGTAGGAGAGCTTGCTCTTGCACTCGGAGCAGAACACCGTGCCGCGCAAGTAGTGCTCATGAATCCATCCGCCGCTTCGACGGCCCTTGCCATCGAGCAAGTCCTGAACCTGTTGGAACAGCTCCAAGCTGATCAGCTGCTCGTGCAGGCCCGGATACTGGGCACCACCCCAACTGACGAGACCTACGTAGTACGGGTTCTGCAGCATACGGTGCACAGCGCTGCGACTTACCGGTCGACCTGCGGGGTACTTGCGCGTCTCCCGCATCGTGAGGCCCTGCTCGTTGATGAACTCGGTGATCTGGGTCAGGGAGTAGTTGCCGGTCGAGTACTCCTCGAACATCTTGACGATGAGCGGCGCTCGTTCTTGATCGACTTCGACGACCGCCACATTTGGAACGCCCTTCACCCGTACCCGAGCGTTGAGATAGCCGAGAGGCGCCTGACCGGGCGTGCCTCCGATCGAGGCCTTGCGCTTCATCTTGAGTGCGACATCCTGGGCCAGGTTGTCGCTGTAGTACTGGTCGATGCTCGCCTGGATGTTCGCCATCAGCCGGCCCTGCGGCGAGCTGGTGTCGGTGTTGACGCCCTCCACGTAGTGGATGGTCACGCCGTGGCGTTCGAGGTGCTTTCGGATCCTGCCAGAGTCGACGGTGTCTCGTGCGAGTCGATCGGACTTGTGGACGATGACGTAGTCGATGTCCTCTTCGGCAACTCGCTGGAGGAGACGCTGCAGGGCCTCTCGTTCTTTCATGTTGCGCGCGCTCTTGCCCGCTTCGTTGAACTCTTCGACGATCTCAGCGTCGAGTCGCTCGGCGGCGAGCTTGCACTCGGCGCGTTGCACTGGCAGCGACAGTCCTTCCTCACCCGAGCCGGTTCGGCTCAGCTGGCTGGAGGACGAGACGCGTATGTAGGTGACGGCGCGTGAAGCACGAGCCGCGGTGGTGTTCACGTTGACACCAGCTCCCTTAGTCGTTGGGACGGGGCACCCGGCGCCGTGCGGAAGTACTTGCGGCGTCGGAAGGTCGGTTCTACTAGTCCAAGGTCGCGCAGTCGATAGGCCATCGCAGCGCGGGACACGCCAAAGATCTGGGCGAGTTCGCAGGTGTTCTGGAAACCATTGATCCAGTGCTGCTTGACCCAAACGCGGGGCATGAGAAGACAGGCGGCGAAGTAGTCGCAGATGAGTTCTTGTCGGTCCTCGCTCGTCACATCGCCTTCCCTCGGGTAGGCGATGTCAACGATCGGGTGGTCGATGACGTGTTTGATCTCATGGGCCAACGTGAAGCGTCGGCGTACGTAAGCGTCATCGGCGTTGACCAGGATCAGCCAGTTGCCGTCAGCCCAGTGGGTGGAGCCGGACACCGGGATGCGCTCTCGAAGCTCCACGCGTACCCGTGGCAGTGATGCGATCACATCGACGGGCACGTCGGGCTCTCGCACGCCTGACAGCCGGAGGAAGCGCGTCGCTTGACGCTCGGCGATCGAGCGGGCTTCGTCGGTGGTGACGGGCCGCTTCGGGTTGAGTTGTCGAAGTTGTCGGATGACGTTCATGCCTCCTCCTTCCTGTGTTGATTGATGTGCCCGCTGTTCAGGCTTCGTCTTCGCCTGGAGCGGGTCCGGTCCCTGAGACGCCGTAGCGAGCCTTCAGGAAGTCGACGTAGTGTCGAGCCTCGCTGATTGCTTCGGCGGGCAGCTCAGGGTGACGAGCCCGCAGGTAGATGCCCAGTTCGGGCAGGGTTGAGTCGGTCCGGTAGCCGGCGAGCTTGTGCAGCTCATTGATCGGCAAGCCGAGGGCTTCCCCGATCCGCTTGAGAACCTGCGGGGTCGGTTCGGTCGTGCGCCCGATCTCGATGTAGTCGACGACGGATGCTGAGACGCCGGCCTTGTCGGCCAGTGCTCGCCGGGAGAGTCCGACTTCTTGTCGGGTTTCGGCGATGAGTCGTCCCAGCCGTGTCGGCTGGTGGGTGGTCATTCGGAAGTCTCCGCTTAACACCCTGATTGTCTCATGGACTGCCCGATTCGTCGTGTGTGGAATCGACAACGTTGTAGACAGCACGTCAGTCGACCTCTGTTGTGAGCAACGCGTTTTCGCTCGTGCACACGACGTGAAGGCCGGTGGGGTCGAACTCGTCGAGCACCGAGCGCAGCGCGGCCGCTCGGCGTTCGTTGACGGTCCACCACCAGACCCGAGGGAACACGCCGAGGTTGGCTTGCTCCCGACCCGAGCGCAGGTAGGCGTCGTAGCGTCGTGCCTTGCGGCGGATCGCTGGCAGTGACTCGGTGGCCATGTCGACTTCCAGAAACCAGTGATCCTCAACCGAGTCGTCGGCCAGCACGAGGTAGCCGTCGGGCTTGAGGGTCTGTGGGCCGGCTGGTCCTTGATACATGCGCCAGGCGTCGGGTTCAGGGTCGAAGCGGACGAGCTGGAGGTGGCCGGCCGACGTTGTGAGGCGGACGGCACGCTCCGCTATCTCCAGCGTGTGATTCATGAAGAGCTGGGACGGTTGCCAGTGCCGGCGGCCCTCGGAGACTTCGAGGAGGCGGGCGCCGGCCGGGCCGAGGCGATACACGTACCCGGCGGAGCCAGCCCGACGACCTCCTACCTGACGTTCAAGACGAGCCAGCAGTCGGCGTTCGACAAGCGACGCCAGCAGACGCCGGGCCGACCGGGGAGACGAGTTGGAGAGGTGAAGCTGCGTCAGCTGATCGCCGCGAATGAGACGAAAGCGAGCCACGTCACGGAGGACGTGCCACTCGGTCTCGAGGAGAGAGGCTGAAAGGGCTGCCAGATGCTCTTTGGTGATTCGGGGCGGGTTCACGGGCAAACCCCGACCATGGAATGAGTCGTTCCGACTCGAAGGAACGCTGCCCCGGAAGTTCGGGCTTTCGGGGCGATCCGACTCCACACGAGCGGACAAGCGGTCGGCCAGCTCACGACTCCCCTTTCGACCGACGACCGAGACGGGTCTGCGCTGCCTGATCTGTGGTGCGGCGCTCTCGAAGAGACTTCTCGATCATCTCCACTGGCACACCCCACAGCTGTCGAGAACGCGCTCGCACGAGCTTGGCTGTGCCGAGCGACTCCGCCCGGCGGGCGGGTCAGGATGGTGGTGGGTGGCGCAGCGTTGCGGCCAACAGCCAGCTGGGCCACCGCTTCGTACGCGGGGATCCCCTGAAGGTCCTCCGAGGTCAACGGGGCGAAGGTCTGCGCAAGCTTGCGCGCGTCCGCCTCTCCAAGCTGAAAGGCGACCTTGGTGCGGGCATTGGCCAGTACGTCTTGGCGAACGTCAGACGGAAGCTGCCCGAGGTGCTGATGTGCCAAGGTCAGCGAGGCGCCGAGGTTGCGGGCCTGGGCGAGCATGGAGCCAACGGGTGTTGGCAGATTCAGGAAGTCCTGGAATTCGTCGAGGTAGGCCATGACGGGATGGCGCTGCTCAGCGGACACACTCGCTCGTTGCTGGATGGCTTGCCAGAACCGGGCGACGACGAGTGAGCCGAGGAGGGCTGCCGCGTCGTCGCCGATCTGACCGGGCCGCAGTGGGACGAGCAGGATGCGGCGCTCCTCGATGAGCGACTCCATCGACCAGCTCGGTTGCGCTTGGGCGACAACGTTACGTAGCGCCGGCCGAAGCAAGAATGCCCGGAGCTTGTTCGAGACCGGTCCGATGACTTGGGCGCGCTCTGCGTCGGACAGTCCGTCGTACCAACCCCAGAACGGCTCCAGCCCGATGGGGTCGTCCAGACGTCCGGTCAGCTGCCGACGAAAGCCCTCATCGGTGAGCAGGGTCGGCACCTCAGCGAGAGTGTGCGGCTCTGGCGCCGTCGCCAAGGTCAGGAGCGAGGCACGCAGCACGTCGTCGGTCCGTGGTCCCCAAAAGGCGCGGAAGATGTTGCTGAAGACGCCGACGATCTGATCGACCACCAGATCGGCTGAGCGCGAGCCGACCTCCAATGGGTTGAGGCCTACTGGACGTCGGGAGTCAGCGGGATCGAGAAGCACGACATCGTCGGTTCGGTTGCTCGGCATGCGGTCGATGACTCGCTCGACGAGATCGCCGATGGGATCCAGCACGAGCACAGGGTGGCCTCGTTGGATGTCCTGACAGATGAGATTGAGCAGCAGCGTCGACTTGCCAGAACCGGTTGGGCCGAGTGACCAAGAGTGGGTGGGGCGATCCTCGTCCCGAAGCACCAGCGGCCGCTGCGCACCGGGAAACGTGGTGTCACCCAAGACGACACCGCGCGTCGCATCGGCTGGAAGCTCGGTAGCCGGCACAAGGTGACGGGCGGTGCCGCTCGGAAGTCCAACGACCTGCGGATCCCCTATTGGCCAAGCGAGCACGCCAGACAACTCTCGCGAGTTCAATCGACCTGGCCAGACCAAGGGGATGCGCCGCTCGTTGAGCCCACGAGCCACCTGGCCGTTGGGAAGCAACCGCGACCGCAGCCATGCGCCGCTCTCGTTCGCACCTCTCAGCGCACCAAGCAACGAGACAGTCAGCAATCGGCTTCTTTCGGCACTTGCGCTGGCGACACCGACACGGCCGACAACTGCGAACTGCGGTTCGGACCGCTTCTCACGTGCGCCTTTGAGCGCGTCGGCGTCCCGCGGTCCTGGGTTCCACAACTGAGCGAGGAATCCCGGCGAGTCATGAAGCCGGGCTGGCGCAGGCTGCTTCACGCCACCCAGCAGCCACTGCAAGACCACGGTCTCGCCGGGCTCCTGGAGAGCCACGGCTGACAGCACGGCGGCGGAGACGGCATCCGGACGGTCAGTCCGAAGCGGACGCTCACCACCGCCGACGCCGATCTCGACCCCGAACTCAGTGACCGGATCGAACATCTCGATCTCGCTCCATCGAACCGATGGCAGTTCCGCCACCAGTAGCTGGCGGAGACGAGAAGCCAAAGCGACTGGACAGACCACGTAGTGACTGATTCGCCCACGCTCGGCAACCACCTCGAACGACACGACGTGCCGCGGGGCGCCGATATGCGACGGCGTGAGCATGCTTGCAAGTGCGCCCAGGAAGTCGTTGGTGGTGTCAGCGTCGAGTGAGCGTGGAAAGCGCAGCTCGAAGCACGCCCTCACTGCTGCTCCGAGCCCTCTGCCCGACCACTCGGGCGTTTCGTCTCCGGCGGTTGGTCGGGGTCTGTGGATGCGTCCTGCGCGTTCAGCGCGGACTCGATCAGCACATCGAGGAAAGCCCTCGTCTGCACCTCTGTTGGTTCGTTCCATTCGACTCCGGTGATTCGTATGTTTCTGGTCATTGGCCCTCCTTTCGTTGTGTGGCGCCCGATCGATCGGGCGTAAGAAAACCCGTCCATGGTACGACGGTTGCGGTCTTCGAAACAGCGTGGAATTCACAACACCCGCGCCTCATAGATGTCGCCTCCGAGCCACGAACAGCCCGGCGGCGAGCGAGCAACCGAGCAGCAGCGGCCCCGCAACCGCCCTCGCCCAGTCGTGCAGAGCGACAGCGAGGGCGTGCCCCACAACCGCCAACACGAAGATGAGAATCGCCATCTCCACGAGTCGATCCAGCAGGCGCGGCCCTCCGTACTGGTTCACTCACGCCCCGACTCTCGTCGGCCCCGGTCGAACGCCGAATACATGACGCAGTTGGTGCGACCGGACAGTGTCGGGGTGCTCGCTTCCGAAGTGCCACTCCGTCTCAAGCAGCTCGACGCCGCCAACCCGCAGAGTGGTGACTCGGCGCCAACCATGCGTCGGGGCGATACCGAGCTGGTGGTCCCAGGGACCATGGTCGTCGTACGCCTGCCAGACCCATTCTGACGAGATGAGTTCGTTCACGGCCGTCGACCGCCCACCTCGACAGCGACGTCGACGAGACCCGCGCGAATGGCGTTGGTGACTTGCTCGACGGCAGCGGCACGGGCCAGACGGCGTTGCCGGCGTTCGGCGAGCCGATCGCGGAAGTAGCGGCCGGCTCGTGCTGCCTCGATTGCGAGTAGGCCAATCTCGATCGGCTCGATCAGGCCGCTCACGAGTCGCACTCCGTCCGATGCCGCCAGAGCTCTTCGCTGAAGTCTGCAAGAGCCTCGGCTTGAACCTCGTAGAGCCGAAGCTCGGCTTCGGCAACAGCGGCCTGAGCGCCACGCAACTGTTGCTCGGCTTCCCGCTTCCACCGATCACGTAGAGCCTCGACCGCAACAGCTCCAGCGAGGGTAAGCACGATGGCGACACCCAGGATTCCCAGCGTCCAGGCGCCGATGAAGCCGGCCCATCCTTCGACCTGTTCGAGCAGGGATGGTTGTGGATCAGCTGCGAGCGATGCGACCAACTGCACGGTCGACCACCTCCCCCAGTCCGTTGGTGGCCTTGTGGCTGAGGTACTCCAGCGCGGCCGCAGCATCCGGCTCGGCCTCCCGCATGCTGCGCTCGACCATGGACACCATCGCCTGCGCCTCTAAGGCCCGAGACCCGATGTAACCCACCGCTTCGAGCTGCGCACGGCCGACCAGGGCCGATCTCTCAGCGCGACTCGTCCGCAGGCTCCGCGAGGCACTTCCGCCCGCTCTTCGTTCTACTGCTCCCACCTGTATCTCCTCTTCTCGTGGTGACGCTTCGAGCCTGACGAAGCGGGTGTCGCGAAAGCTGTCGCGTCGTGTGTCGGAGATGTGCAGGACTCTTGTGGAACGCTGCGATGCTGGTTGCATGGCGGAACCGCTCACTGAGGAAGCGCTGATCGACGAGCTGAAGCAGCTACGCCGAACGGGAATCCTGCGTTGGAGCTCGATCTCCACACCGGCTCTGGACGCGGCGGTCCGAGCAACTGAGTCTGAGAGCGAGCGCGGTGGCATGTCTCAGTTCGCTATCGAAGACCTGCTTCGCCGGTCCGCCCACCGTCTCGGTGGTGACGCGGGCGCAGCCGCCGCACTCCTCCTTGGGCTAGCAGAGGGCGGACGTGAGGCCAGGCCAGCCGCACTTCGCGAGATCTGCGCCCAAGATGCGGGCGTAGGTCTTGGGCACTGGCGAACCGCCCGCGAGCCGCGCCTACTTCGGATGCTTGCTCAGCAGGTTCTGGTCGAGGTCTACGAGCACGATCGCAGGCGAGCCGCGCTTGCATTGGAAACCAGGGAGCTGACCCACAGCCGCCTTGCCGTCGAGTGGCTCAGCCGATTCGAAGCGATGTATGCAGTCTGGACTGCTCTCACGGGGCTGGCTGGAGACTTGACGGCGTACCGATCGACCTTGCTGGATGACACTCGCCCATACGACGAGGAACCTGACGCCGAGGATCCTGACGACGAGGGTTACACACAGGAGATACAGGCCGCCGGGTACGTCACGTTCGCCATCTTTCACTATGCGCAAATGCTTGCGGCGAAGCGGGACTTCGAGACCCGATTCGGTGGACTCTGGCTCCTTCGCAGCGCTAACGAGGAGAGCAGGCTCGCGCACGCACTTCGCCGCGTCATACTCAACTCGCCGAACAACGAGCGAGATGACAGCTACCTGAGGCTCCTCATCGGCGACGCCACCGAGCTCGAACTCCATTCGTTCCTCGCCAAGCTTGCCAGCGATCAGATCGGCCAAGCGATCCACGATGACTGGCAAGACTGGGCTTCTCGCTGTTCATGTGTCTGGGACAGCGGCGAACGCGTCGGACGCGAACTATTCCCAACTGCCGATACCCATGGCGGAATCGAAGGCAGTTGCGACGTGCACCGGCTCATCTCAGGAGGCAATGACTTCTGTCTGCTGCTCGATGACGCGTGGGACCAGGTGGCTGACTGGTATCGGGAAACTCCCGTCACTCGAACAGTGCTGCCAACCGCGGAGCAGATCTACGCAGAGCACACCGAGTCGAACGGCGGAGAATAGAAGAGCCCCGGTGAGCTACCCGACCAACGGAAGGTCGAGTGTCACCGGGGCTGATCGGTTCAGGTGGTTGTACTTCCGGGGAGGTACTCGTCGAACTGCGGGAACTTCTCGTGCGGCGGCCGTCGATCAAGCGACGATCGAACTGCGAACACCTTGATCGACTCCCGGACGGACAGGTCGCTGGCCTCCTCGAGACGATCGAGTAGCCCCGTCGTTGCCGCTCTGGCAAGGGCGGCGTGGTTGTAGTCGTCCCAGCTGCGGGCGATCAGCTGGTCGCCGATTCGCCGATGCCGCGCTTCAAGCGCAACGTGCATCCGCAACCGCCAGTACCGCAAGGTACACCGAACCGTTTTGAGGGATAGATGAGCCATCTCTCTCACTCCTTCGCAAGAGCACCGCAATATGCGGCAAGTGAGATGACCTTCATCCCACAGCCGAACCACCTCTCGGCCAAGGGATCAATATGCAGATTATTGCATGAAAGTGCGCAAAAGTCAATGTCGGGCTAGTAGTTAGCTTGCAGCGCACGAAGGGCGAGGCTGCTGGCCTCACTGCCGGGTGAGATGAAGGAAGGCCCCCATATCGATGAGCTCAGCATCTTCCGCCGCAGCCGTCGCAAGACGAATGAGCCGGCCAACCTCCTCATCGGCTGCACCCATCATCTCCGCAAGACGAACGGCGAAAGCGGCGACCAGGTCGCTGCACAGCTCAACTGCTTCGCTATCGAGATCGGCCTGGCCTGCGAGATACGCTACGAGCAAGGGGTATGCCAGTCGGTTCACGGCCTGGAGAGCCGATGGATCACCCGCCGCCCGTCGCCAGGTCGCGGTGATCTCATCTAACCGGTTGTGCACTTCGAAGAAGGACATCTCCTCCGGGTAAGCCCACTCATCGACGATTGACTCGTAGTCGATGTACTGACTGAAGTGACTCATCGCAGCTCCCCCTCGCCTGGCCGTTCGGAAAGGGTCCCACACATTCGGGACGGTCAGCGGTCGGCTCGGTCAACCCGCTCACGAGAAGGCCGATGGAACCGACGCAGCCGTGCTAACAGGCGACGTTCCCCTTCACGATGAAGAAGCTGAACTTGCCATTGTTGAGTCCCCGAATGCCCGAGCACATGCCCGAGTCGAACCCGTGGGCGTCGGGAGTCTGGAGCGCCAAGGCGACTACCGGAGCCGACGCGAGCTGATCGGCCAGGGCGGCAGCTTCGGTTTCGGTTCCGACGTTGGTCCGAACACGATTGTCGGCCGCAGTGACTGACGTCTGGAACGTGTCGGCGATCGATCCGATGGTCCATACGTCTCTGCCGTTGGCCACATCTGCAATGAAGAAGGCGACGTAACAGAAGTCGCCCCCAGGATCCATCTCCAGTGTCGAGAGCGAGTCGCAGATCGCGTCGCCTTCCGGCCACAACAGCACGAGGTTGACGTCGCCTGCCCCCTCGGCTGGGTAAGGGCGATCTGTCACCAGATTGGTGATGGAGTAGTCCACCACCACCGGATTCGGCTGGATCCCGAACTTGCCTGGATCCGAACCCTCACCCACGACGGCGAACGACGGCTGATCACGGATCGACACCATGACCTCAAGGTCCCAGCCTCGACTGGTCGTGACCCGCCTGGTTTGTTCCATCCAGCTGGACACGACTGCCGTTGTCGTAGGCGCAGCCGTTGTCGTCGCTACCGTCGTTGATACCTCGGCGGCAGCGACCGTTGTCGTTGTGGGCGCCGTAGCGGCCCTACTGCCTTCGGCAGGAGAGTCAGAACCGCACGCTGCCGCGGCGACCGCAAGCACCAGGATCAGTCCGAGCGGGCGAGCAACACGCCTACCCAACTCTCCGCCCGATCCATCTAGGTATCTCGATCCGCTGTAGTGCTCAGTTCGTCTCGGCCGCAACATGCTTCGCCTCTTCCGCTCGATTCGGACCCGCAACCTTATCAGTAGACTATGGAGAGGATCAGTCGGTGACGGTCAGATGCGTGCGTGCCGAGCAAACAGCGCGCCAAGGACTTAGAAATCGCCAGAGCCTTCGGCGCCCGCGTTCGTGAGATCCGCCACTCCACGGGGATGACGCAGGAGCAGGTCGCCGAGGCTGCGGGGCTGCACCCGACCTTCATCTCAAACGTCGAACGGGGCTACCGGGTCCCGACTGTCCCAACCCTGCTTCGCCTGGCGACGGCCCTGGACACCAAGGCCGGCGCCTTCGTTGAGGATCTCGGGCCCAGCTAGCGGCATCCTGATCCTGGCCACAGGTCGCGCATCAGCCGTTGTGCGACGCAACCGGCGATCTTCGGTACAGTCGAGGTGGCGGACAAAGTGAGTTGAGATGGCGGACATACCTGGCGAGGCGATCGACTCAGCAGCCAGCGCACTCGGCGTTGTGGTCACCGATCGCATCGATAAGGGGGGCCAGAAGGCTGTTGCGTTGTGTGAGCGGGAGTCAGTTCAGTACGTCCTGAAGTGCGTAGCGGTTGACCCATCCGCGGGTGACCACTCGCTCGAACGCGCTAGGCGCGAGGTCGGGGTCCTAGAGGCAATCAGCTCACCCCACGTCGTGAGCATCGAAGACGGTCTACTCGAGGTCCCCGGGGTCGAGTCCATGGTCGCCTGGACGGAGGAGTACATCGATGGAGACGACCTAACCGACCTAGCCCCGGGCGGATGGTCCTGGGAGGCGGTGCGCTCGATGCTGGTTGATCTCGCGGTCGGGCTAAGCGAGTTTCACGCCCGCGAGGTAGCCCACCGGGACTTGAGCACGAACAACATTCGGCAACGCTCTAGCGGCGGCTGGGTCATCATCGACCCGGGGTTGGCCCGCTTCATGACAATGCCCACACTCACGCTCTACGGCCAGCATTTCGGAACGCCGGGCTTCATGAGCCCGGAGCATGTGAGTACGGCGTCACGCCCGACCAATGCATCGGACGTTTACGTCCTAGGTGTGATCGGGTATCTGTGTCTGACCGGCTCCCTGCCGATCCCATTCGCCGGCGACGTCGCCGCATACGTGGACCAACTCCGCGCCGGCACCTACCAACCCGTAGAAGCCCTGCGGCCCGATCTGGACGCCGAGGCCAGAGACGTGATTGGAAGGTGCCTCCACCGCCATCCCGCCCGAAGGTTCCTTGACGCATCTGAACTACTCGAAGCGCTGTCATGAGTGGCGTGTGGATCCAGGACTCCGGGCGCTGGATGAGCTGGGCAGTCGAAGCGATCGAGGACAACCTCGCGACCGGCGTGATCATCTCTCCGTTCGACACGCCTGTTACCCCCACACATATGCGCAAGAGCGCGGAGGAGCTGAGCACCGCATGCCGCGACTCCGATTCTCGGTTGATCTTTGACCCGGCTACCTACGCACTCGAGCTTCCTGGGTTCGACAAGCTCGACTTCTATGCAGGTTGGCGGCTTTGGGGCCCCAGCCGCGATCTCTTGGACGCCGCAAGCCGCGCCGAACACATCACACGCTGTCGGGTCGCACAGGAGAACCTTGGCTCAGAGCTAGTCGCCCCCACCGTTTCCATCTCGTCGCCGATGGGTCCTGACGCTCGCCTCGCTCTCACGATCGCCCGCGACGCTCGCGAGGATGGTTGCGACTGGCTCGCCATCGTTGGGACAGAGGACTTCTGGCGGCACGGATTGGAACTCGACGAGTTCATAGGTGAGATCGCGGCACTCAAGCCGACAGGCGTCGTGATCACCGTGCTCCGGGCGAGGCAGGCATATCCCGTTGAGGCGGATGCTAGGGAGATGTTCGGCGTATTGCGGACGGTGTTCGCACTCTCGGCAAGATCAGAGGTGGTGCTCAGCCACGGCGACCTCGCCGCACTACCAGCAGTCGCTGCTGGCGCAGCTGGTCTGGGTACTGGCTGGGACCTCGGCCAACGAGCGATGTGTCCGGAGCGCTTCCAGCGTTCGTCCGGCGGCGGCGGATCGGTTAAGCGAGTCACGTACCGCGAGTTGCTTTCGAGCTACATGGGGGTCCATCCGGACGCCCTCGCAACGGCTGACTCCGGCCTGTCCGACGAGATGATCGCGGGACCTATTCCGGCGGACCTGGTCGCTGCTTGGCGCCATCATCTTGAAACCGTGAACTACTGGATCAATCATCTCTCCGGCGTCGACGCCGGAGAGCGGAGGGCAAAGCTGCTGCTCGCTCTCTACCGACAGGCAGCGCGGAATCATCGCCGCGTCCGGACGGTCTATCCGTTGCCGATCTCTGAGCAGCAGTGGTTGAGCGCGGCCCGAGCCGGCCTTCTCACCTGGCTGGCCGACGAACGGGCTAACTAGCGCTCGAGTCAACGACGTTGGTGAGGATGAACTCCGAGGCGACGAGCCTCCGAGCCGCCGGCAGCCGAACAGGGCGCGGAGCCGGCTTCGCGATCCACTCGCCGCCGATAGCCAGCCCAAGACGATGGTCGGCCATCCGCGACGCAATCCCATCTATCCGCCGAGGGGCCCTACCAAGCACGACTGAGACACTGTCACACCAACTCGCGTATCCCAGTGCCTGCCCGATGGCGCCTCCCCAATCACTGACCTTGGCCTCCAATGCGTGTGTCCGACCGAACGGACTGATCTCCGAGCGCCTGAGATAGGCGCCGACTCGTGTTCTTCGGATTGCACCAACGCGCTCGAGCCTCGACATGCGCCGCTCGATGACCCGAGGGGTCGAAGCCGGGATCGCAGCAAGAACCTCGTCGAGCCAGACCCCTGATCCGGCGTTCAATCGGACCAAGATCTGGGCGTCGAGCTCGCTCGTCAGCGGAGGTACCCCGCTCGCCAGCCGGCGCTCCAGCGCCGCTGCGCCGCCGACGAGGACGACGAGGTCGGGTACTCCGTGTGGCCCGACGCACTCCGTGATGAGAAGCGATTGGCGGCCGACCCCCGGCAGGCGGGCAGCGAGGGCAGGAAGACTCGCTTGGACATCGATCTCTTCCGTCGGTGTGAAAGCGCGACCGGGCAACACGCGCGTGCTCGACTGTGCGACGACCATTGCTTGGGAGGCTAGCTGACGGCCCGCGAACCCTCATGGTCCGCCGTTCGCTGATGTCGCAGAAGACCGATTGTGCGGCGACTCAGCCTTCGAGTTCTGCGGCTGCGCCGAGGATGGCGGTCGATGCGAGGTTCAGAGCACTGGCGGCGGCGCTCTTGGCGGATTCGCTGAGTCCGTCGAGCCCTTGCTCAACGGCTTGCCCACAAGGTCGGTAGACACGAGCGAATGCCTGGTAGGTGACGGGAGTGAGTGCGACCTCACTGCGCCTCCGGTCATCGGGGTCTGGCTGGCGGACGACGTAGCCCGCTTGCTCGAGGCGATCGACCAGCGTCGTGACACTGCCGGACGAGAGTCCGAG
Source organism: Actinomycetota bacterium (assembly GCA_039193795.1). Classification (GTDB taxonomy): domain Bacteria; phylum Actinomycetota; class Acidimicrobiia; order Acidimicrobiales; family Aldehydirespiratoraceae; genus UBA11606. The sequence goes on from JBCCWI010000002.1 coordinate 48,040, forward strand.
GTGTTGGGCGAGGTCCCCGTGGCTGAGGGGACCGTGCTCAAGCGCGTTCAGGGCGTGAAGGTCGGAGCGGTTGATGTCGAGCGCACGACTGGCGGCTCGGTCGAACGCATCCATCGCCGCACCCAGGGTGCGAATCTCGGCGAAGAGACTGCTGGTGTTGTTGTCCATCTCATCCTCTATGTATCTTGAAGACCGAACCATTCGACAACCGAGATAATATGCCCTCGGGCCGTCCCGAGAAAGGGTGCCAGACCAGTGATGAAGTGGACCGAATCCATCGAGATCAGCGCTGCCGCAGCAAACGTGTTCGAGGCGCAGCTGGATCAGGAGCATGTGATGGGCTGGTCAGCGTGGCCCGAGGCCACAGGGTTCGTTTGCGCCGTGGAGGGCGATGGCCGGTCACCCGGATCGGAGATCGTGTTCCGCAACAGGAAGGGCGTGGTTCAGGGCCGCCAGCGGATCGTCGACATCGGTCCCACGCGGGTGACGAACCGTTTGGAGAACAAGGGACCGTTCGGTACGACCATCACCCCTCGGGTCGATTTCGTTGCGACTCCGGTCGGCGAGAGGCTCACCCGAGCTGATCTGGAGTTCGAAGCTGAGGTGCCGTTGCCGTTCGGGATACGGCACGCCGTTCAGGCCGTCATGGCTCGTTGGGCTCGCCGGCTCCATGTGAAGGACCTCGAGCAGCTCAAGGACTATGTCGAGTCCGGCCGCGTCGGCGGCGAAAGCGCCTGACAATGCCCAGAACCACACGGTCCGCGATCCAGGTATGCGGAGCACGACAGAACAACCTCCGCAACGTCGACGTCGATATTCCAAAGAACAAGCTCGTGGTGTTCACGGGCGTGTCCGGCTCCGGGAAGTCCTCGCTCGTATTCGACACCATCGCTGCGGAGTCGCAGCGGCTGATCAACGAGACGTACAACGCCTTCCTTCAGTCCTTGATGCCCTCGCTGCCGCGACCAGACGTCGACTCGCTTTCGAACCTGTCCGCAGCGATCGTCGTCGACCAGGAACCGATGGGCGCCAACCTGCGGTCGACCGTCGGTACCGCAACTGACACCTGGACGATGCTGCGGATCCTCTTCGCCCGGGTTGGGACTCCTGCGGTCAACGGTCCAAGTGAATTGTCGTTCAATGACCCGGCCGGCATGTGTCCGGAGTGCGAGGGCGTTGGGCGGGTGTCGACCATCGATCTCGATCACGTCTTCGATCGCAGCCGATCGTTGAACGACGGTGCCATCGTGTTCCCGAACTTCGCTGTCGATTCGCTGTTCTGGAAGGTGTACGCCGAGTCAGGGTTCTTCGACAACGACAAGCCCCTGTCGAAATGGTCGAAGAGGGATACTGACCAGTTGCTTCGAGGTGACGGTCCGAAGGTCAAGACCGGGAGCTACAACCTGGCGTACGAGGGTGTCCTCGACAAGATCCAACGCCTGTACCTCGACAAGGACATCGAGTCGCTTAAACCGCACGTCCGGCGGGCGGTCGAGGCTGCGGCGACCTTTGGCGTCTGCCCCGCTTGCGGCGGTTCTCGCCTAGGGCCGACGGGGCGCGCGTGTGCGATCGACGAGGTCACGATCGCCGAGTGCGGCACGATGCAGATCGACCAGCTCGCCCAGTGGGTCGACTCCCTCGACATCCCCGACGTAGCGCCGTTGCTCGCTTCGCTGTCGTCGATGCTCAACAACCTCGTCGAGATCGGTCTCGGCTACCTCAGCCTCGACCGCCAGGCCGGAACCCTGTCAGGCGGCGAGGCGCAGCGGGTCAAGATGGTCCGGCATCTCGACTCGGCGCTCGTTGACCTCACCTATGTGTTCGATGAGCCGACCACCGGACTGCACGCCCACGACACCGCTCGAATGATCGGGCTTCTCCAGCAGCTCCGGGACAAGGGGAACACGGTGCTGGTCGTCGAGCATGATCCTGACGTTATCGCCGCGGCTGACCACGTCGTCGACATCGGCCCCGGGGCCGGCACAGCGGGCGGGGAGGTCTGTTTCGAGGGCACGGTGGCGCAGCTCAAGAAGGCCAAAACCCTGACCGGGCAACACCTCGATCAGCGGCAACGCATCAAGACCGACTCTCGCGCCGCCAGCGGGACGATCTCGATCGCCGACGCATCGGCGAACAACCTCGCCGACCTCTCGATCGACATTCCCCTCGGCGTGTTCGTGGTGATCACAGGCGTTGCCGGTTCAGGCAAGAGCACCCTCATCGACTCGCTGCCTGCACGTGACGATGTCGTGTTCGTTGATCAGTCACCCATCAAGGGTTCACAACGATCGACTCCGGCGACCTACACCGGCGTATTCGATGACATCCGGACCCTGTTTGCGAAGGCCAACAACGTGAAGCCCGGCATGTTCAGCTTCAACTCCGATGGCGCCTGCCCGAACTGCAACGGTCTCGGCGTCGTCTACACCGACCTCGCCCACCTCGGGTCCATCGCCTCGCCCTGCGACACCTGCAACGGGCGGCGCTACAACGACGACGTTCTCGAACTCACACTGCGCGGATCATCGATCGCCGACGTCTTGGAGATGTCGATCAACGAGGCCGCTGACTTCTTCGCCAACGAGGACAAGATCCGACCGATGCTCGCCTCGCTTGTCGACGTCGGCATCGGCTACGTCTCGCTCGGCCAAGCGCTCTCCACCCTTTCCGGAGGCGAACGCCAACGGCTTCGGCTGGCCATCGAACTCGCCGGAGACGCCAACATCTACATCCTCGACGAACCCACCAGCGGGCTCCACCTCGCCGACACCACCCACCTCATCGGCGTCCTGGATCGCATCGTCGACAACGGCGCCAGCGTGATCGTCGTCGAACACGACCTCGACGTCATCGCACGGGCCGACCACATCATCGACCTCGGCCCCGGCGCAGGACACGACGGCGGAACCGTCGTCTACCAGGGCCCACCCGCCGCCATTGGCGCTGCCGTCGATTCCGTCACCGGCCACCACCTGATGGCGACACACGAACTGGAGAGCACATGACCGAAACGACAGCGATCACAACCAGAGGGCTCGCGCGAAGCTTCGGCGAACACGACGCCGTCACCGGCATCGACCTCGACATCGCCAGCGGCGAGATCTACGGGTTCCTCGGACCGAACGGAGCGGGCAAGAGCACCACCGTTCGCATGCTCTGCACGCTTCTCGCCCCGACCGGCGGGAGCGCCGTCGTCGCCGGCCACGACGTCGCCACGCATCCGCACGAAGTTCGCCTTCGTATCGGCGTCGCCCTCCAAGAGGCCGGACTCTCAGCCCGCCAAACCGGGCGAGAAACAATGGAGCTCCAAGCCCGCATGTACGGCCTGCGTGGGAACACTCTGACCCGTCGCGTCGATGAAGTGATCGACTTCGTTGGCATCGGCGACGCCATCAACAAAATGGTCGGCACCTACTCCGGGGGCATGAAACGCCGCCTCGACCTCGCCACCGCACTCCTCCACGAACCCGACATCGTCTTCCTCGACGAACCCACCACCGGACTCGACCCAGACAGCCGCCAACGCGTCTGGCGCGAAGTCCGCCGACTCAACGCCGAACTCGGCGTCACCATCTTCCTCACAACGCAGTACCTCGAAGAAGCCGACCAACTCGCCGACCGCATCGGCATCATCAACAACGGCCGTCTCGCAATCGAAGGCACGCCCGAGAACCTCAAACGCCGCATCGGTGCCGACACCGTCACCATCGACCTCCCTGACCTGACACCCCAGGACCTCGCACGAATCTCGAACCTCGAGAAGGTCGAATCGGCTGCCGTCGACGGCAACGAATTGCTGGTGACTACCACCGATAGCACCGACGTCGTCACCACGATCCTCACCGACCTCGCGAACCAGAACCGACGAGCCGCCTCGTTCTCGGTGCGCGGCCCGTCCCTCGACGACGTCTTTCTCGACGTCACCGGCAACCGCCTCGACACCACCTCACCAGGAGAACACTCATGAGCCTCGCCGCCCCCAGCGGATTCATCCACGACTTCACGACCGTCGCCGGCCGAGCGCTCCGCTCCATCCCCCGAGAACCCGAAGCCGTCATGCCGTCGCTGATCATCCCCATCTTCTGGTACGTCATCAACGTCGGCACCCTCCAAGACATCGCCCCCGCCGACGTCGACTTCAAGAGCTTCCAAATCGCGACCGCGATCATCTTCGCCGTCTCCGGCGTCTCTCGGGCCAACACCGTCGTGACCGACATCCAGTCCGGCTACCTCGACAAGATGCTCGTCACCCCCATCCGCAGAGCCGCCTTGCTCCTCGGGATGATGGCCGCCGACATCGCCCTCGTGATCGCCCTCGCCACCCTCGTGTGCATCATGGGCTTCATCCTCGGCGTCGGGTTCACCACCGGCGTCGGCGGGTTCCTCACCTTCATCGCCATCGCCGCCGCGTGGGGACTCGCCTTCACTGGCTTCCCCTATTTTGTTGCGCTCAAGACCGGTAACCCCGCAGCAGTGAACTCCACCTTCCTCATCTTCTTCCCGTTCGCGTTCCTCACCAGCACGTTCCTGCCCCTCGACGCGCTCTCCTCCTGGCTTCAAGACGTCGCTCGCTTCAACCCCGTCACCTACGTCCTCGACGGACTCCGCTCACTCCAAACCACCGGCTGGGAAACAACCGAACTCGCCCAAGCGGCCGGAGCTATTGCGGTTTTCGGCGCCATCACCTTCACCATGTGCTTCCGCGCTCTCGCCCAGCGCGTCGCCATCGACTGAAAGAGACCGGTCCTATGGCAGACATCGAACGAGACGAACACGCCGGCCCAGTACCCGAGAGCGCCTGGCACGCAGACACCGAATCACGCACCGCGAAAGGGCGCGTCGAGATCTTCAACGCCACCCGACCCGGCGGACTCGACGGCTGGACCATGGACGAGAACCAATACGAAGCCGTCCGGCAACTGATTCTCGAGATGGTCGACGACCACGCCGACACCGACGGGACCATCAAGCTGCAAACCGTCGTCAACGAAGCCCAAGACCGCTACGGCAACCACGAACTCTTCCCCAAGGGCCGACTCACCAACTACGTCCGCTACACCAAGACCGACATGGAAGCCCGCTGCGAGATCGAACGCGTCCCACGGTCAAGCCCCCAGCGGATCACCCGCTGGCGAACGACCTGACGCCAAGACCGCATCTCGTTCGCCTTGGCGCGGGCGTAAGGCGAGCCGGCAACGTCGAAGGTGATCGGTCAGCTCCGACGCGGAAATGTGAAGGCTGTCCGTGTCCCGCAGATAGCTGGTCGCCGATCCGCCGATGCCTCGCTTCAAGCGCAACTCACCGGGGCGCTTTCTTTCATTAAGACCGACCACCTCTACGCATCTGCACTCCCCGGCCCATCAGCCGAGCCCGCACTGTGCTCTTGGCGACGCCCAGCGCTTCGCCAATTGCAATCGTCGTCTCACCCGCTTCGTACTGACGAACCATCTCATCAACATCGGACTCAGTCAGCCTGCCTCGACGTCGTGCTACGCCCCGCTGTTCCAGCACACGAAGTACCGTCGTCCGGTGCACGTCGAATCGGGCAGCTAGCTCCGAAACGATCGCGCCAGCCTCGTACGCAACCGCCAGCTCGTCTCGCTGCCCAGCCGTCAGCTTCTTCCGTCGATCAGCCGCAGCCGGCTGAATCCCCAGCTCGCCGCCTACGCCCGTTTCCACTGCCCGAATCATCGGGTTCGCGATTCGTACAGCTAGCCCGACCAAGTAATCGTTCGAACCCGGGACCCGGTCCCGGGTTCGACGTTTTCGGGGTCGATCAGAGCGACGGGTATTCGACCGGTGGGACGGTGGTGGTCGACACGGACGGATAGTCGCTCGGCGGTGCGGTCGTCGTCGGCGGGATCGTCGTCGTCGGTGCCGCGGTCGTCGTCGGCGGTGCGGTCGTCGGGGGCACGGTGGTCGTCGTGGTCGTGGTCGTCGTGGTGGTCGTGGTCGTCGGCGGTGCGGTCGTCGGCGGCACGGTCGTCGTCGTGGTGGTCGTGGTGGTCGACGTCGTGGTGGTGGTCGTCGTCGACTCCACGACCCGCTCGACCGCCGGTGTCGGCGACTGGTCGTTGGTCGAGATGGCCGGACCGGTGACGGCGGCGACCGAGAGTGCGGCAGCGCCTGCGGCGGCGGCTCCCGCGGTGAGGTTGGAGCCGGCGGCGAGCCGCGGGATCAGTGCGACGAGATGGGTGGGCAGTTCGAGGAGGGCCCCGAGGGGGCCGAGTCCGAACCGCCGGTGCTCGATGCCGGCGTTGAGGAACGCCCGGACGATCTCGGGGTCGAACTGGGTGCCGGCGTTGTCGACGAGCTCCTGACGCGCCTCGGCGGGTGAGCGCCGACGCTGATAGCTGCGGCGGGCGGTCATCGCGTCGTAGGCATCGGCGACGGCGACGATCCGACCGGCGAGGGAGATCTCGGTGCCCCGCAGCCCGTTCGGATAGCCGCCGCCATCCCAGCGCTCGTGGTGATCGGTGGCGGCGCCGACCCATGCACCGAGCCACCCGGCCACCGGTGCGAGCCGCTTCTCGGCGTGACGCGGATGCAGCCGGATGACCGACCACTCATTGGCGTCGAGGGCTCCGCGCTTGTGCACGATGTGATCGGGGACACCGAGCATGCCGACGTCGTGGAGGAGGGTGGCCCACCGGAGCTTCTTGCGACCGTCGGGAGCGAGGTCGAGTTCGTCGGCGATCAGCTCGACATAGCCGCGCACACGGTCGCCGTGGCCGAGGGAGCGTCCTTCGCTGCGGGTGACCTCCGCCAGCAGTCCGGCGAGCACCTTGGCCGTTCGGGCATCGTCGCCGTCGTCGGTCGAGAAGTCGCTCTCGAGGGCTTCGCTGCGGCCGGCGTCGAGCGCGACCCGCATCCGGGAGGGGGCGGCATCGGGGAAGGTGAGCGACACGCCGAGCAGCACGGGGAGCGAACCGAACTGCCCGAGCATGCGGCGGGTCACCTCGAACAGCAGCATCGAGAGGGCGAGCAGACCGAGGATCCACGCGACGGTCGCGGTCCAGCCGTCGGGCCGGGGCACGATGATCACCGCAGCGCGAACGACCAGCCAGCTGACGAACAGCGGCACGAGCACCATCGCGAGCCGCAGGATCCAGGCCAGGACCGGTTGCGCCCGCCACTCGTCCTCACCCGCCGCCACGTCGTCGACGGGGATCGGGTCATGGGGTCTCGGGCGCGGCATCACTACCGGGAACATCGGCGTTCTCGGGGGCGAACTGAGCAAGGTTTCCATTGCCCGATCCTCATTCATCGTTTATCGTCGATGATGCATGAAAGAACTCGACGCCGCCGACGCCGATGAATACGCCTCCTGGTTCCGCTGCCTCGCGGACGGCACCCGGCTGCGGGTGCTGTCGGTGGTCGCCGCCGCTGACCGCCCGGTGACCGTCGGCGAGATCGTGGAACGCGTCGACAAGAGTCAGTCGACGGTGTCGCGGCATCTGCAGGTGCTCGCCGCCGAGCGCTTCGTCTTCACCGAACCCGACGGGGTGCGCACACTCGTGCGGGTCAACCGTGACTGCATGACCGCCCTCCCCGACGCCGCCGCCGCCGTCATGGGCCTCAGCACCGACCGAGCCGCCCGATGACCGACACCGCGATCCTGGTGGTCGAACTGCTGATCCTGTTCGTCAGCGTGTCGTTCCTCGTCGAGATCTTGCAGCGGCGGCTCGGGCCCGAGCAGCTCCGCCGATGGATCGGGGGTCGCCCACCGGTCGCTGCGCTCAAGGGCATCGCCATCGGTTTCGTCACGCCGTTCTGCACCTACTCCGCCGTCCCGCTCCTCGTCGGGCTGCGCCGCGCCGGGGTGCCAGCCGCCGGTTACATCGCGTTCATCGCCGCGGCGCCGGTGCTCGATCCGATCCTGTTCGGCGCCCTGTGGCTGATCACCGGGCCGACCGTCGCCATCACCTACGCGCTCGTCACCTTCGCGGCCGCGATGACCCTCGCACTCGTGGCGCAGCGGGTCGGGGTCGAACGCCATCTGCGTCCGGTCGATGCGCCGGTCGTCGCCGGTGGCGGACCCGCCCCCCACGACGACGATCTCGCCCCTCACGACGATGAGGGGTGCGCCTCGAGTTGCGATCCGGCCGAGCCTGGACCCTGGCGAGGCTGGGGACCCGAGGCTCGGGCGGCGTTTCGGGGTTCGGGCAACCTGCTCCGAGCGTTCGGCCCGCTCATGGCGATCGGGATCGCGATCGGGCTCGCGATCGAGGCGTTCGTCTCCCCCGACATCGCGGCCGAGGTGACCACCGGCGCGCCGTGGCTGTCGATCCCGGTCGCCTCCGCGCTCGGCACCCCGCTGTACTTCAGCACCGAGCTCTTCGTGCCGATCGCCCACTCGCTCGAAGGGGCAGGGGTGGGGGTCGGTGCGATCGTCGCACTGACGATCTCCGGCGCCGGCGCCAACCTGCCCGAGTTCGTCGTGCTCTCGCGCATGGCCCGCCCCGCAGCGGTGAGCATCTTCTTCGCGTTCGTGTTCTCCGTCGCGATCGCAGGCGGTGCCCTCGCCCACCTCGTCGCCGCCTGACGCGGCGGCTCGACCTCGAGACGACCGGTCGGGCGGGCGCCGAAGCCCGGCTGCCATACTCGCCGGGTGTTGGATCCTCTCGTCGCCGCCTCCGCCACCGAGCTCGCCCATCGGCTCCGCACCGGGGCGATCTCCTCGGTCGAGGTCGTGTCCGCCCACCTCGACCGCATCGACGAGGTCGACGCCGCGATCAACGCGATCCCGGTGCGCCGCGACCCCGAGGCCGTGCTGGCCGACGCAGCCCAGCTCGACGCTCTCGACGAGCCGGCCGGCCCACTCCACGGCCTTCCGGTGGCGGTGAAGGACCTCGAGAACGTCGCCGGCCTCCCGACGTCGAGCGGGTCGACGATCACCTCCCGCCGCCCGGTTCGACACGACGGTCTCGTGGCGGCGCGGCTTCGGGCGGCCGGGGCGGTGATCATCGGCAAGACCAACACGCCCGAATTCGGCGCCGGCAGCCACACGTTCAACCCGGTACACGGGCTGACCCGCAACCCGTGGAACACCGATCGGTCGGCCGGCGGCAGCAGCGGCGGCGCCGCGGCGGCGCTCGCGGCCCGGATGGTGCCGATCGCGGACGGCAGCGACCTCGGTGGCTCACTGCGCAACCCGGCGGCGTTCAACAACGTCGTCGGTCTCCGCCCGAGCATCGGCCGGGTTCCCGTCGTCGACGCCGCCTCGCATCGCCTCGTCCGGTTGTCGGTGCAGGGGCCGATGGGCCGCACCGTGGCCGACACGGCGCTCGTGCTGTCCGCCCTGGCCGGCGCCGATCCACGAGACCCGTTCGCACGCCACGACGACCCTCATCGGTTCGCGGACCCGATGCCGGAAACCACCGACGCGACGGTCGCGTGGATCGGCGACGTCGACGGCGCCTTCGGCTGTGACACCGAGCCGATGGCCCTGGCGCGAGCGGCCGCCGATCTGGTCGCCGCCGCCGGCGGCCGACTGGTCGAGCGAACGGTCGAGCTCCCGGGCGCCGAACGGATCTTCCGGGTCGTGCGCGGCCTGGGGTTCGCCCAGCTCGGGCGGGAGATCCCGGCCGACCGCCACGACCACCTCAAGGAGACCATCCGCCAGAACATCGCGTTCGGCGAAGCGCTCACCATCGACGACGTGACCGAGGTCGAGTCCCTCCGGGCCGACCTCCACCGCCACCTGCAGACGGTCTTCGCGGAGGTCGACGTGCTCGCGCTCCCGACCACCCAGGTCGTGCCGTTCCCGGCCGACCAGGAGTTCCCGACCGAGGTCGGCGGCGAACCGATGGCCGACTACCTGAGCTGGATGATGTCGTGTTGCGTGATCACCGCGACCGAGTGCCCGGCGATCTCGATCCCGGCCGGCTTCACCGACGAGGGTCTTCCGGTCGGGCTCCAGCTGGTCGCCCCGCCCGGCGCCGACCGCTGGTTGCTGGAGGTCGCGGCGGCCGTCGAGGCGGCGCGGCCCCACCACGGCCGCATCCCGACCTGCTGACCGGCGCGGTCAGCCGTCGCGCTCGGCCTCGGCCGCCCCGACCGTCTGCGGCTCGGCGCACGGATCGACGTCGGCGACGGATCGGCCGCCCCAACTGCGCTCCGACACCGACCGGGTGAGATCCGCGAGCAGTGCCTGGCCCGCCTCGGTGAAGTGGAGACCGTCCTCGGACCGCACCGTGATCAGCTCGCCGTTCGCATCGGGCAGCGCGTCGGCGTAGCCACCGTCGGATCCGGCCAGCAGCCCCCAGTCGATCGTGCCCACCATCGCGGAACAGGCGGCGACCCGGGCGTAGATGTCGTTGGCGACCCCGATCCGGGACTCGATCGGGCCGTAGTAGCCGTTGGTCTCGGCCGGGGGCGCCAGGATCCACAGCACGAGGGCGCCGCCGCGCCGGGCGGTGGCGGTGTAGTCGAGCGCGAGGCGCTCCCACTCGGCCCAGATCTCCGGCGAATCGGGCACCAGCTCCACACCGTCGGCGTCGAGGTAGGGGTCGGGACGTCGCGGATCGCCGGTGCCACAGCACGACTGGAGGATCACCAGATCCGGATCGTGGACCGCGACCGCCTCGTCGAGTTCGTCGAGCCACACCCCCTGATCGGTCATCAGGGTCTCGCCGGGTCCACCGATCAGCGCCGACTCGATCCCGGCCTGGGCGAGGCGGTCGTCGATCGTCGGATAGGCCTGGTGGACGAGCGAGTCGCCCATGATCACCACCCGGCCCAACGGGTCGGGCGCCGCGGTCGTCGTGGTCGTCGGCGGTTCGGCGGCGTCGGCCGTCGCTGCCTCGGCGGTGGCGTCGTCGGGGTCGGTCGTCGGCTCGGCGGTGGCGTCGTCGCCAACTGCCGCTTCGGGCGCGGCGGTCGTCGCCGGCGTCTCCGGCTCGGCCGACAACACGATCGCCGGCGCCTCACCGGCGACCGCCCGCTCGTCGGAGTCCTGGGCGACCAGCCACGCGCCACCCGCGACGAGTGCGGTGGCTGCGACCCCGAGGCCGATCAACTGCCGCCCGGCGAACCTCGCCTCCCGGATCGGCCGTTCGAGCCAGACGAACGAGGCCATCGTCACCGCCGCGGTCGCGGCCAGCCGCACGACGGCGAGCGACCAGCCATCGAGGCCGGTGCGGTCCGGGTCGAGCCAGAGGAAGAGCGGCCAGTGGTACACGTAGATGCCGTAGCTCACGAGCCCGAGCGTCGTGAGCGGTCGCCAGCTCAGCGCACGGCGCAGGGGACCGTCGACGAGCGCCCCGGTGATGATCAGCACCGAGGATCCGGCCATGAGCCAGAGTCCGCCCCGGTAGAGCGCGGAGGTCCCGAGGTCGACCACCACGAAGGCGGTCACCGCGGCCGCCAGCGCTGCCGCCCCGAGGAATCGGGCCGCGACCTTGAGCCGGGCCGGGACCTCGAAGCCGATCGCCAGCGCCAGCAGTACGCCGGCGACGAGTTCGGCGGTGCGGGTGAGCGAGCCGAAGTAGATCCGGTCGGTCTGCAACGGGTCGTAGAGCGCGAGCGTCGCGACGATCGAGGCCACGCCGAGCAAACCGAAGACGACGAACCATCGCCGGAGCGAACGGCCCGCGGCGAGGACCGCGGTGAGCGCGCCCACGACGAGGTAGAACTGCTCCTCGATCGCCAGCGACCAGTAATGCAACAGCGGAGAGGGCGCTTCGAAGCCGGCGCCGTAGCGATCGCCACCGGCGATGAACCGCCAGTTGGCGACGTACCCGAGCGCGCCGGCGACATCGCCGGGCAGATCGGCGAGCTGGCTCGCAGTCCACGCCGGCGACAACACGACGACCAGGGCGATGCCGGCGAGGCTGGCGGGCAGGAGCCGCCGGAAGCGTCGACTCCAGAACGACCCGACGTCGATCGTGCCCGTCTCGCGCCATTCGGCGACGAGCAGGTTGGTGATCAGGAAACCCGAGAGGGTGAAGAACAGCGAGACGCCGAGGAAGCCGCCCGGGAGCACGTCGGGGTCGAGGTGGTAGACGACGACGGCGAGCACGGCCAGGCCCCGGACACCGTCGAGCGCGGCGACGTGGGCGACTCGGCCCGACCCGGTCGGGCGGCGGAGCACGTCGCGGCGCGGCATCAGCCGTCCAGGCTCGCGCGCCTCATTGCGCTGGGCCAAGGGCCAAAAGGCCCTCAATCGGTCACCCGATCGGCGTCGGCGGCGGCCGGGCGGAGCTCGGCACGGCCGCTCGGCGACCACTCCGACACGAACCGGTAGCGATCGCCCCGGATCAGGGTGGTCCGCCATTCGACCGGTTCGCCGTCGTGCATCCCGAGCCGCTCGAGCGAGAAGGCCGCGACCCCGGACGGCAGATCGAGCAGGGTGCGGTCCGACGGCGGCGGGATGACGGGCGACAACCGCTCCCACCCCGTCGTGGGGGTGGGAGCGCCGATGCGGGTCATCTCGTCGTAGAGCGCGGTGTGGGTCCAGTCGACGTCGAGGAGCGGCTCGGCGAATCCCATCGGCAACCAGGCGCGGTCGACCGCGAGGGCCTCGCCGCCGGCGTAGCGGACCCGCGCGAGCAGGAACAGCGGCGCGTCCTCGTCGAGGTCGAGGTGGGAGGCGGCGATCGAGTCGGTGACCGACCCCATCTCGAGCACCTCGCTCGTCTGCTCGGTGCCGGTCGCCTCGATCGACTGGAACAGGGAGTAGAGGGTGCCGAGGGGCTGTTCGAACTCGGAGCGGTTGATCACGGTGCCGCGGCCACGCTCCCGCTTGAGGATGCCGGTCTTGTTGAGATGGCGGATCGCCTCGCGCACGGTGTGGCGGCTGACCTCGTAGGTCTCGGTGAGCTCCAGATCGGTCGGGAACCGGCCATCGGCGAACTCGCCCTCGTCGATCCGTCGGCGGAGGTCCTCCTCGAGCTGTGCCCACAGCGGCAGCGGTGAGTGACGGTCGAGCGGGATCACGGGCACCGTCGCAGGGTGACCGCCCAGGCCGGACATTGCAACATTCGGCCGTCATTGTCCGACACCGCAGTCCCGGGTGGGAGTCAGTCCTCGATGTCGGCGGCCAGGTCGTCGCGCCCGAGCGGGACGTCGGTCGCGGCGTACACCGCACGGAACAGCAGATGCACCGCGACCGGGAGCGTGAGGATCAGGGCACCGGCCACCACCACCAACAGGGCGCGACCGGCGCCCGAGGTCTCGATCCCGGCGCCGACGGCGACGAGGAGGAAGGCGACGGGGCTCGCCTTGCCGGCCGCGTGGAAGCGGGCGAAGGTCGTGCCGAACTTGATCATGCCGATGCCCGCGAGCAGCGACACGATCGATCCGGCGATCACGAAACCGGAAGCGATGGGACTCATGTCGTCGTCTCCCCGTACCGTTCGATGAAGCGGCTCGCCGCAACGGTCGCGGTGAAGCCGACGATCGCGAGCACCGCCACGATCGGCAACAGCACGAGCGACCCGGTGCGGGCGGTCTCCACCGCCACCGCACCCATCAGCGAGGTGACGGCGACGTCGAGCGCCGCGACTCGATCGGCGATGCCCGGGCCCCGGATCGCACGCCAGCCGGCGGCGACGAAGGTGAGCCCGAAGGCGGTGAAGGCGAAGGTGACGATCATGTCGACAGCTCCACGTCGTCCGACATCGGGAGCGCCCGACAGGCGAGCTCGGCGAGCTCCAGCACGTGGGCGACGGTCGCGTCGGCCCGGTCGAGATGCAGGAGGTGGAGGTAGAGCCGCCCGGTGTCGGGGTCGGCGTCGACCACCGCGGTGCCCGGGGTGACCGTCACCGCCACGATCATCAACAGCAGGTGGGCGCGGGTGTTGCGGGGCACGTCGACGGCGACGATGCCCTCCTCGGTGTAGTCGGTCGGGGTCAGGATCTCGCGAGCCACGCTCACCGTCGACTGGGCGAGGTCGATCGCGACCAGAGCGCCGAAGTGGAGCAGCGGGATGAACCGCACCCCGCCGGTGCCATCGGTGGCGACGAGTCGCACGCTGACCAGGAACCCGACGACGGCACCGGACACCAGATTGGCGACGGTGATCGAGCCCCACAGGGCACACCACGCGAGCGTGAGCATCGCGACGGTCAGGACCCGTCGCCGGGAGAAGGGGCCGAAGGTCCGGTTCATTCGAGCACCGCCGAGATGTAGATCTCCGACTCGAGGAGGCCGGTCGCGGCCCGCTCGCTCAGGTCCCACAGCGGGCCGGCGGTCGCAGCGATCACGAGGGTGCCGACGACCGCGATGGCGGTGGAGCCGACCATCACCCGATGACCGGGACGGCGCAGGTGCAGCGGCAGCGACGACTCCGTCGGCGTCCCCCAGAACACCCCGACCCAGATCTTCACCATCGACAGCAGCGTGAGCACACTGTTGACCAGGGCGACGACCACGATCGGGATCGCGACCGCCTCGATACCGGCGTCGACCAGCGCCAGCTTGGCCACGAATCCGGAGAACGGCGGGATGCCCGCGAGGCTGAGTGCCGGCACCGCGAAGAGCACGGCGATGAGGGGCTGACGACCGGCGAGACCGCCGATGCGGTCGAGCGCCGAGGTGCCCTCGCGCTCCTCGATCAACCCGCCGACGAGGAACAGCAGCGTCTTGACAGGCATGTGGTGGATCAGGAAGAGGATGGCGCCGGTCACGCCCGCCAGCGTGAACAGCCCGAGACCCATCAGCATGTAGCCGATCTGGCTGACGATGTGGAACGACAGGATGCGTTTGACGTCGTCTTGCGCGAGCGCGCCCGCCACACCGATCACCATCGTGAGCCCGGCGAGGACCAGGATCACCGGGCCGAGATCGTCCATCTCGGTGAGGGTGTGGAACCGGATCAGGACGTACACGCCGATCTTGGTGAGCAGACCCGCGAAGACCGCGGTGATCGTGGTCGGCGCGGTCGGATAGCTGTCGGGCAGCCACGAGAAGAGCGGGAAGATCGCGGCCTTGGTGCCGAACACGGCGAGGAACCAGAGCCCGATCCCCCATCGCATCGACTCGTCGAGTTCGGGGATGCGTTCGGCGAGCAGCGCCATGTTGACCGTGCCGGTCGCGCCGTAGACCACGGCCAGCCCGACCAGGAACAGGGTCGAGGCGAACAGGTTCATCGACACATAGGTCATGCCGGAACGGATCTGCCCGCGGCGACCCTGGTGGGTGAGGAGCACATAGCTCGAGACCAGGATCAGCTCGAAGCCGACGAAGAGGGTGAAGAGGTCGCCGGTGACGATCGCGAGGGCGACGCCGACGGTGAGTACGAGCAGCAGCGGGCCGGCGACCTGGGGATCGGCTCCCCACGCGGTGCGGCGCTGGCCCATGGCGAAGAGTTCGACGACGAAGATCGTCGCCATCGACACCAGCAGGATCAGGGCGGCGAACAGGTCGACGACCAACACGATGCCGAGCTCGGGATCCCAGTCTCCGACCCGCACGACGATGGTGCCGTTGCGCTCGACCTCCCAGACCAGCAGGGCCGCGATCGTGGCCGTGCCCGCCAGGGTGAGCATGGTGACGGCGTCGCGGAGCGCCTGGCGCTCGCCGAGGGCGAACCCGATGGCGGCCGCGGCGAGCGGCGCGACGATCAGCACGGCGACGAGCGCGCTCATTCGTCGATCTCCATCTGTCCGGCGATCTCGACGTCGTCCTCGCCGTCGTCGTGGTCCTGGTCGTCGTGGTCGTCGGCGTCGGCGACCTCGTCATCGGCGTCGTCGCGGCCGAGTTCGTCGTCGTCGATCGCGATGCGGCGATCCTCGAGATCGTCCTCGACCAGGTCGTCGCCGGTCAGCTGCTGCTGACGGCGGGCGAGCGCCAACAAGAAGAGCGTGAGCCCGAACGAGATCACGATCGCGGTCAGTGCGAACGCCTGGGGCAGGGGATCGGAGAGTTCCTCCACCGGTGCCTGACCGGCGAGCGGCGGCTCCCCCGACTCACCACCGCTGGCGATGAGGGCGATCACCGCGGCGTGCCCGAGCAGGGCGAAGCCGAGCAGGATCCGGGTCAGGGACCGGGAGGTGACGAGATAGACGCCGACGGCGGTGAGGCCGCCCACGGTGAGGGCGAGGGTCACGCTCATGGGGCGACCTCGTCGTTGGCGAGCTCGTCGGCGTCGAGCCCCTCGAACACGGCGATGAAGAGGCCGACCACGATCGCGGTCACGCCGGCGTCGAAGATCGCCGCGCTACCCGACTTCACCTTCCCGAGCAGAGGCAGCTCTCGGGAGACGACCGCCTGGTCGAGCAACGGCTCGCCGCCGAGCAGTGGCGCCAGCGCGACCACGGCGATCAGGACGGTGCCGAACGCGAACCACTTGGTGGCGTCGCGGGGTCGTTCGAGGGCGACGATCGTGCGCAGGGCGACCACCGCGCCGAAGACGAGGCCAGCGGCGAAGCCGCCGCCGGGCTGGTTGTGACCGGCGAAGAACAGGTACGTGCCGACCATCAGGGCCAGCGGACTGGCGACCTGGATCGCGGTGACGACCACCGGGGAGCGGGTGCGGATCATCGGCGCACCTCGCGGACCACGTCGGAGAGCGGGGCTCCGCCGCCCCGGGAGCGGTCGGCCCGCCCGAGGACGAGCACACCGATCGCGGCGACGACCAGCACGAGGACCTCGCCCAGGGTGTCGAGGGCGCGCACGTCGGTGAGGACGACGTTGACGATGTTGTTGCCGCCGCCCTCGTCGACCGCCGCCGCGACCAACTCGGGGTTGGGTCCGGCGTCGGGTGAGGTGGAGGCGAGGAGGGCGATCGTGACGGCGAAGCCGGTGAGCAGGCCGGCCATGATGCGCACACTCCGCCAGATCGCGCCGACCCGCGGGAACTCGCTCGTCAGCCGACCGAGCCCGATGACGAAGGCCACGACGATGACGGTCTCGACGAGCAGCTGGGTGAGCGCCAGGTCGGGGGCGCCGTGCAGCAGGAACAGCGCCGAGACGCTGAAGCCCACGACGCCGAGGCCGAGCGCGGCGCCGATCCGCGACCGGATCACGGCCATGGCGACGGCGGCGACCATGATCGTGGCGCAGACCGCCACCTGCAGCGGCTGATCCCACGGCCGCCAGTCGTCGGGCTCGAGGCTGGCGGCGAACGGGATCGTGGCCAGCGAGGCGGTCAGGGTCATCACGACCAGGTAGAAGGGCAGCGAGCCGTGCTGCACTCGGCCGGTGGTCCAGCGGGCGAGGGCCAGGGTCTGGTCGACGAGGCGGTCGACGGCCTGTGCACCGATCGGCTCGGGGGGCGAGGCCCGGCGGGCGGCGGCCGCACCGACGACGGCACCGCCGGCGACGACCGCCATCGAGATCCAGAAGGCGGTCTTGAAGCCGGGCCAGCGCAGCAGTTCGTAGGAGGAGGCTCCGGCCTCGAGCTCGACCGCGGCCGGGATCACCCAGTCGTTCACCAGGTTCAGAGCGACGAATCCGAGCACGGTGGCGGCGGCGAGGACGACGGAGGGACCCTCCATCAGCGGCCGGCGGGGCTTGACCTCGGTGGGCTCGCCGCGGTCGGCGAAGAGCATCAGCACCAGGCGGGTGGTGTAGGCGACGGTCAGGATCGAACCGATCACGATGAGGATGAGCATGGCGTCGCCGCCGGCGCCCTTCGCACCGAGGCCGGCCTCGATCGCCGCTTCCTTGGCCGGGAAGCCGAGCAGTGGCGGGACACCGGCCATCGACAGACCGGCGATCACCATCACCGCGAAGGCGACCGGCATCGAGCGGCGCAGCCCACTGAGCTCACGGACGTCTCGGGTGCCGGTGCGGACGTCGATCTCGCCGACGACCATGAACAGCGGTGCCTTGAACAGCGCGTGGGCGAAGATCAGCGACACGCCGGCGAAGATCGCCTTGCCCGAGCCGTACGACATCAGGGCGGTCATCAGCCCGAGCTGGCTCACGGTGCCCCAGGCGAGGATCAGCTTTCCGTCGGCATGACGGAGTGCGCCGATGCCGCCCCACACCATGGTGATGAGCCCGATGGTCACGCCGATGCCGGTCCAGGTCGGGACGTCGACGAAGACCGACGAGCCGAGCCCGAGCAACACGATGCCGGCCTTCACCATGGTCGCGGAGTGCAGATAGGCCGACACCGGGGTGGGGGCCGCCATCGCGCCGGGCAACCAGATGTGGAACGGCACCTGGGCCGATTTCGTGAGGGCGCCCGCCAGCACGAGGACGGCGGCGACCGCGCCGGCGCTGCCCTCGACGGTGCCCATGTCGGCGAGGACCGCAGTGCCGGTCTCGTCGACCAACACGAGGAACCCGGCGAGCAGTGCGAGGCCACCCGAGACGGTGATGAGCAGCGCCCGCCGGGCTGCGGCGTGCGCCACCGGGTCGGTGGTCTTGGTGCCGACCAGCAGGAACGACGTGATGCTGGTCGCCTCCCAGAAGAAGAAGAGCGTCCAGACGTCGGCGGCCCAGACCAGGCCCACCATCGATCCGCTGAAGGCGAGGAGGGCGGCGGCGAACGGTGCCTTGTCGTCGGCCGCACCGAAGTAGCCGGCGGCGTAGACGAAGACGAGGACGCCGATGCCCGACACCAGGAGGGTGAGCAGCGCGGCGTAGGGCCCTACATCGAAACGGACGGCGAGATCGAGTCCGTCGACCCAGTCGAACCCCGCCGTGGTCGAGGTCTCGTCGCCGAGGAGCGTGACGGCCCACCCCGTCGTCAGTGCAGCCGGGACCGCGGCGATGCCGAACGACACGGCAGCCGGGCGATTCACACCGATTGTGAGCACCAGGGCCACACCGACGAGGTGGGCCACCAGCAGGAACCAGATCACAGCGCTCCAGGGGGCGGGAGGATGGGGCGATTGTAGGCCCGTGGACCTTCCCAGTTTCGGATGAGAAGCAACTCCGAAGATATCCTCACATACACCTTTTGCAGTAGGCGTTTTCCATCATGGACGTGGACCGCCATGACCGGCTCGACGTGACCAGCGCCACGCGACGCCGGAGGGGCGACACCCCTATTGCAATGGGTATGATCGGATCGATGGATCTGCACGACCCGGTTCCCGATCTGCCGTCGTGGACGTTCTTGACCAACCACGCCCACGTCCTGATCGCAATCGCACGCGACCCCGAGTTGCGCCAGCGCGACATCGCCCACGCGGTCGGCATCACCGTCGGAGCGGTGCAGAAGATCATCAGTGAGCTCGAGCGAGGCGGCTACCTGCGCCACGAACGGGTGGGGCGCCGTAACACCTATGAGGTGATCGGCGATCTCCCGCTTCGCCACCCGCTCGAGTCTCACCGTTCGATCGGCGACCTGCTGATCGTCCTCGACGGCTGACCCGGGCCGATCCGCTCAGCCGAGCTGGTTGAGCGCGTCCTCGATGCCCCGCCAGAAGGTCGGGTAGGCGTAGATCATCGACCGCAGGGTCGGCACCGGCACCTCGGCGTGCACCGCCAGCGCGAGCATGGCGATCATCTCGCCGCCGTGGGGCCCGGCGGTCGTCGCACCGACGACGACGTCGCGGTCGGTGTCGATCACGATCTTGATGACCCCATCGTTGCCCGGGCCGTGCAGCCATCCGCGCGCGGTGTGACCGACGATCTGGACGACGGTGGTGACCGAGAGGCCGGCCTCGCGGGCGGCGGCCTCGGTGAGCCCGACCGAGCCGACCTCGGGATCGGTGAAGGTCGCCCGCGACATCGCCGCGTAGTCCGCGCCCGGGTGGTCTTCGCCGAGGATGGAGGCGATCGCGATGCCCGCCTGGTACATCCCGACGTGGGTGAACAGCCCCTCGCCCGTCGCATCACCCACCGACCACAGACCATCGGCGACTCGGAGGTGTTCGTCGGTCTCGAGTCGGCGGGCGTCCTCGGCCACCCCGTAGTGCTGGAGGCCGATGCCGCGGACATTGATCGACCGGCCGGTGGCGACGAGCACCCGATCGGCGACCAGAACCGTGCCGTCCTCGAGCTCGATCGCCGACCGCTCACCATCGCGTCGGGCGGCGACGGCCCGGGCGCCGACGTGGACCGCGATGCCCTCGGCTTCCCACGCCGCTCGCACGACTTCGCTCGCCTCGGGCTCCTCGTTGGGGAGGATGCGGTCCTGCGCCTCGACCACCGTCACCTCGGCGCCGAAGCGGTGCATGACCTGGGCGATCTCGGAGCCGATGGCCCCCGAGCCGAGCACGATCAGCGACTCGGGCACCTCCTTGGCCTTCACCGCGTCGCGGTTGGTCCAGTAGTCGAGCTCGGCCAAACCGGGGATCGGGGGCACGGCCGGCGCGGTGCCGGTGGCGACCACGACACCGCGGCGGGCCTCGAACCGCTGACCGGCGACCTCGACGACGCCGGGGGCGACGATCTCGCCGCGACCCCGGACGAAGTGACCGCCCTTGCCGACGAAGCGGTCGACCGCGACCTGGTCGTTCCAGTCGTCGGTGGCCGACTCACGGATCCGATCGGCGATCGGGGTCCAATCGGGAACGACCGTCGCGGTGCCGGCGACACCGTCGATCCGGCCCGCCTCGGCGAGCAGGTTGGCGCCGCGGATCATCATCTTCGACGGGATGCACCCGTAGTACGGGCACTCCCCGCCGACCAGGTCGGCCTCGATGCCGACGACGGTCAGGCCGCGTTCGGCGAGGGTTCCGGCGACGTGCTCGCCGGCGGGCCCCATACCGATGACGACGACGTCGACGGTGGTGGCGGGGGACGGGGTGGAAGTCTCGGACACGTGCGGTGCTCCTGCGTCGGTGGGTACCTCGACAGGAACCACCGCACCGTGTGCCGGTCGGCCCGAATGGTTCGGAATCCGACGGTCGGTCGGCGACCGGGTGGCCGCCTGGGGATCAGACCCCGGCCGGCACCGGATCGGACTCGTCGGGCTCCGCCGGCTCATCGGGACCGTCCGAGCCCTGGCCGGATTGGCCGGTGAGGTAGACGTAGGCGCCGATGACCGCGGTGATCACGACCATCACCCAGAACGACCGCGGCCACTTGACCACACGGTCGACCATGCCGTTGATGCCGGCGTCGAGCTCGAACACCCGCTCGAAGACCCAGATGATCGACACGACAGCGAGTCCGACACTGCCCGCGAGGAAGACGAAGCGGTAGTACACCGTGCGACTGAGCAGCCACAGGGCCGGGAACACGACGAGCACGATCACCGCCTGGCCGATCTCGATACCGACGTTGCGACCGAGCAGCGACACCAGCTTGGTCGTGTTCGAGATCTCGAGGTCCTCGACGAACCCGGCGAAGCCGAGGCCGTGGAAGAGACCGAAGACGAAGGCGATCAGCCACTCGCGCTGACCGAGGAACGGCTTGATGTTGTTGAGGGCGGCCACCGCGATCGACACGGCGATCAACGACTCGGTGAACTTCGCCGGCGGGAGCGGGAGGATGTCGAGGCCGGCGAGCGTGAAGGTGATCGAGTGGGCGAGCGTGAACATCGACGCCACGATCAGCACCCGGATCAACGACGACCGGAAGCTCGTCGCCGGCTCCCAGCCCCGTGACCCGAGGATCAGCACCGAGGGCAGCAACAGCACGAGGATGAAGAAGATGTGGTCGGGGCCGGTGCGGATGTGATCGACGCCCAGGTCGATGCTGGCGTCGAAGTTCTTCCACTGGCTGGAGTTCCCGAGATCGATCACGCCCGTGCGGTCACCGGCGGAGAAGACGACCAGCTCGTTGGCCTCCTCGCCGATCACGCCCTGCTGCCAGTAGTTGGAGATGAGGGCGATGTTGTTGCGGTCGGGGATCTCGTCGAGGAAGGGCACGAAGCCGACATCGATCAGCTGGGGCACGTCGGCACCGCCGAGCTCGACGATGAAGGGCAAGATCACGTAGCCGAGGCCGTTGCTCTCGGTGAACTGCTCCTCTTCGAGCAGCTCGTACTCGTCGACGAAGGTGAGGACCCAGGCCTCACCGTCCGCCCCGATGGTCGAGGTGGCGAGCGCATAGTCCTGGAGGAGCTCGAGGTTGTCCTCGATCTCGGCCCGCAGCGCGTCCTCGTCGCCTTCGAGCTCGAGGCCGAGCACGTCGCGGATGTCCTGATACGGGAGCTCGACCCGACCGCGGAGGTCGTCGTCGCCGATGTCGAGATAGAGGTAGGACTCGTCGTTGCGGTGCGCCGACGCCGGGCCGGCGACGGCGACGAGCACCACGAGCGCGGCCGCGAGCGCGGCGAGCAGGCGGGCGCCGACGCCGACGCCGACGGAGCGGTGGCGGGTGAGCGGTGGCGTCATGACAGCGTCCTCGATTCCAGGTTCGGGGTTCTGGGTTAGTACGGCCCAATGCCAAGTTCGGATGCAAATTCCCGCACTGAACGCGGAAACTCCCACCGAGCGTGGCCGGATCGGCCACCCTCAGGCAACCGCAAGGCGAGGGCCGGGTGCACCCTAGCGGCCGACGGATGTGCCACTCGGTGCATCCAAACCGGCCGTTGAGTCCGAACTGCAACCGATGGAGACCCTGCTGTTGCGTGCGGACGATCTCTCGGCCCTGCTCGAGTCGGTGGGCCGAGACGCGTTCATGGACCACATGATCGAGGCGCTGCGGACCCGATTCCGTGACTTCGACGCCGACCTCCAGGAGGTCCGAGCGCGCGACGGGTTCCGCTACGACAAGCCGGCACACGGCCTGATCGAGTGGATGCCCACCCACGAGGTGAGCGGCCCCATCGTGGTGAAGATGGTCGGCTACCACCCGACCAACCCTCTGCAACGCACCCTGCCGAGCGTGCTGGCCACCACGTCGATGTGGGACAGCGAGACCGGCCACCTCGTCGCGATCGCCGACGCCACCCTGCTGACCGCCCTGCGGACCGGCGCCGCATCGGCCATCGCCACCGACCTGCTGGCGATCGACCGTGCGGTGACGGTCGGCATCGTCGGCCTCGGGGCCCAGGCGGTCACCCAGTTGCACGCGATCAGCCGGGTGCGACCGATCGATCGGGTGATCGGCATCGACATCGACCCGACCGCGGCCGACTCGTTCGCCGACCGGGTCGCCTTCCTCGACGTTCCGATCGAGATCCGGCCGCCCGACGCGACGGCCACCATCGCCGGCGAGGTCGACGTCTTGTGCACCTGCACGTCGGCCGAACTCGGCGCGCCGCCGGTGGTCGGCGCGATCGAGGTCCGGCCCTGGCTGCACATCAACGCCGTCGGTGCGGACTTCCCCGGCAAGATCGAACTCCCGGTCGCCCTGACGTCCGGCGCGCTGGTCGTGCCCGACACCCTCGAGCAGTGCATCGTCGAGGGCGAGTGTCAGCAGGTCGCGGCCGCCGACATCGGGCCGGAGCTCGAGGCGGTCGTCAGCCACCCCGAGCAGTACCTGCGTCATCGCCTCGAACGGACGGTCTTCGACTCGACCGGCTGGGCGGTCGAGGACGACGTCGCCCTGCGACTCGCGGTCGAACTCGCCCGCGAGCGCGACCTCGGGCAACTCGTCGAACTCGAGCGCATCCCTGCCGATCCCCTCGACCCGTACGGATCGACGGCCGGCCGCTCGGACACGGCTTCGTGACACCGTCCGGCGCGCCGGTCACCCTGCGGTCCCGTCGGGAGCTGTCGCCGATCCAGCGCGCCCTCTACGCCTCCCAACAGCGCGATCCGCACGCGCCCGTCCTCACCATGGCCCGGCTCGCCCACATCGACGGGCCGGTCGACGGGGATCGGCTCCGCACCGCGTTCGCCGCCGTCGTCGCCGCATCCGACGCCCTGCGCACCCGGATCGCTCCCGACGACGACGGGGTGACGACGGTGACGCTGAGCGCCGAGCCCGCCCCCACCGCCGAGATCGAGCTCGCGCGCGCCGACGCCGAGACGTGGGCAGCCGCCCGCGCCCGGGCCGTGATCCCGATCGCGGAACGGGCCCACGACAGCGTCCTGCTGCGTCACGAGGACGGCACCGCCTCCTGGTACCTGGGCCTGCATCACTGTGTCACCGACGCCACCGGATGGGGACTGGTCTTCACCGCCGTCGCCGCCGCCTACGAGGGCACCGCCCCCGACATCGACTCCTACTACGCCTGGGCGCGACCCGACGGGGAGTCCGACCGTCACCGAAGCCCGGCCACCGCCCACTGGCTCGAGCGCCAACCCGCCCCCCGGATCGGGCATCTCTACGAGCGCAACCGTCCTGTCACCACCGACAGCGTGCGGCGGCAGGTCGACCTCGCCGACGGGCTCGACGACCGCATCGACCGCGCGCTCACCGGGCCCTACCGGCTGCTCACCCCCGACCTCTCGTGGGCGGCGCTGCTCACGACCGTGACCGCCGCCTACCTCCACCGGGTCACCGGCGCGACCGAGTTCGCCCTTGGGCTCCCGGTGCACAACCGCCGCACCCCCGAGACCCGAGCCCAGCTCGGACCGTTGGTCGAGGTCTACCCGGTCGACGTCACCGTCGAGCCGGGCGAGACCTTCACCGCGCTGCACCGACGGGTCGCCCGAGCGGTCAACCGCACCCTGACCCGAGCCGAACCGGGTTGTGCTCCCGCGGGCAACGACATCGAGGCGGTCGTCAACGTGACCCCCGACGTGGAGCGCTTCACCATCGCCGGCCACGACGTCTCGATGCGCTCGATCGACAACGGGGCGATCGACCGCAACCACCTCCTGCGGGTCCAACGATTCGGCTACGCCGACGACCCCCTCGCCCTCGATCTGAACACCGCGGCGGTCGACCCCGACGATGCGGCACGCGCCGTCGAGCACTTCCGCACGGTGCTCGATGCCGCGGTGACCACCCCCGACGCCGCCATCGACGCCGATCCGATCCTCACCCGCGCCGAACGCGACGCCCTCCGCAGCTGGGGCAGCGGCCCGCCCGTCGGTCGGGCCCCCCTGGTGGTCGACCGTCTGCGAGCGGGTCTCGCCGGCCGCGACCACGTCGCGCTCGTCGACGGCGACCGTCGCTGGACCGGGAACGAACTCTGGAACGAGATCGTCGGTGCCGCCGCCGACCTTCGCCGATCCGGCATCGGCGCCGGCGACCGAGTCGGTCTCGAGATGCACCGCAGCGCCGAGGCGGTGGTGGCGATCTACGCCGTCCTCGCCGCCGGCGCCTCCTACGTCCCCCTCGACCCGGACCAGCCCGAGGCCCGACGCACGCGACTCGCCGAACGGGCCGGGTGTGTCCGCCGCCTGCAGGATCTCCGGCTGGTGGGCTCGGCTCCGCCCGGCGACGCCGACGATCTCCCCGCGATCGCCGGCGACGACGAGGCCTATCTGCTCTTCACCTCGGGATCGACCGGCGAGCCGAAGGGGGTGCCGATCACCCACCAGGGGTTGGCCGACTATGTCGACTTCGCCGTCGACGCGTACGTCGGCGCCGAACCTCCCGTCATCCCGCTGTTCAGCGCCCTCACCTTCGACCTCACGGTCACCAGCCTGTTCACGGCGACGGTGACCGGCGGCCGGCTCGTGGTGGTCGGCGGCGATGGTCCCGCCGCGGTGGCCACCATCGCCACCACCCCGGAACTCACGTGGTGCAAGGCGACCCCGTCGCACCTCGAACTCCTCGTTCGGCTGCTGCCCGACGACCACGGCATCGAGACATTGGTGGTTGGCGGCGAGGCGTTCCTGCGCCCACTCGCCGACGGGCTGCGCGAGCGATTGCCCGGCGTGCGGATCTTCAACGAGTACGGCCCCACCGAGGCCGTGGTCGGCTGCATGATCTTCGAGGACGACCCGACGGTGGCCGGCGCCACGGCCGAGATCCCGATCGGTCGACCGGCACCCGGGGTCGAGCTGCGGATCGTCGACACCGCCCTCCACGACGTGCCGATCGGCGCGCCCGGCGAACTCCTGATCTCGAGCCGCGGGGTCACCGCCGGATACCTCGATCCCGATCCCGACGCCTTCGTCGAACTCGACGGTCGCCGGTGGTACCGCTCCGGTGACCTCGTCCGTCTGATCGATCCCGACACCGCGGTCTACCTGCGACGGATCGACGAGCAGTTGAAGATCGGCGGCATCCGGCTCGACCCGAGCGAGGTCGAGGCGGCGCTCGCCGCCCACCCGGCGATCCGCCGCGCCGCCGTCCGCCCGTGGTCCCCCGGCCAGCGCCACGCCACCCGGCACTGCACCCGCTGCGGACTGGCCGACAACGTCCCCGGCGTCGTGTTCGACGACCTCGGCGTGTGCGACCGGTGCCATGCCTACGACACGATCGCACCACAGGCCGAGGCCTACTTCCGGACCCTCGACGACCTCGCGATCATCCGCGACCGGGCGAAGCTCGAGCGCACCGGCGACGTCGACGCGATCACCCTCCTGAGTGGCGGCAAGGACTCCACCTACGTCCTGTACCAACTCGTCGCGATGGGGTTCGACGTCCATGCACTGACGCTCGACAACGGCTTCATCTCCGACGACGCGAAGACCAACATCGCCAAGACCGTCGAGCACCTCGGCGTGTCCCACGAGTTCGCCACCACCGACGCGATGAACGCGATCTTCCGCGACTCGCTCGACCGTTTCAGCAATGTCTGCCAGGGCTGCTTCAAGACGATCTACACCCTCGCGACGGCGCGGGCCGACGAACTCGGCGCCCCACTCGTCGTCACCGGCCTGTCGCGGGGCCAGTTGTTCGAGACCCGACTGATCCCCGCCCAGTTCGAGGAGGGTCGCTTCGACGCCGACGCGATCGACGCCGCGGTGCTCGCAGCCCGCAAGGCCTACCACCGGGTCGACGACGCGGTCGGCCGACTCCTCGACACCAGTGTCTTCGACGGCGACGACGTCTTCGACCGGATCGCCTTCGTCGACTTCTACCGCTATGTCGACGTCGAGCTCGCCGAGATGTTGCGATTCCTGGACGAGGACGCCCCGTGGGTGCGGCCGAGCGACACCGGCCGCTCGACCAACTGCCGGATCAACGCTGCGGGCATCCAGACCCATCTGACCGAGCAGGGGTACCACAACTACGCCGAGCCCTATGCCTGGGATGTGCGGCTCGGACACAAGCAGCGCGACGAGGCGCTCGAGGAACTCGACGACCGCGACGACGCCGACGAGGTCGCCGCCATGCTCGACGAGGTGGCCTACGCGCCGCGGCGACGATCCGTGCTCACCGCCTGGATCGAGACCGAGCCGACGGCGGCGACACCGACACCCGGCGAACTGCGGGCGCACCTCCAGCAGCTGCTCCCCGCCCACGCCATCCCGGACAGCTTCGTCGCCGTGGACGAGCTGGCGATGACCACCAACGGCAAGCTCGACACCGACGCCCTGCCGGCCCCGGAGCGGCGTCACCGCTCGAGCTCGGGGGTCATGATCACGCCCACGTCGCCCACCGAGCAGACGATCGTCGAGCTGTGGCAACGCCACCTGGGCGTCGAACCCATCTCGACCGACGATGACTTCTTCGCCCTCGGGGGCGACTCCTTGGCCGCGATCGAGATGAGCATCCACCTCGCCGACGCCCTCCAGGCCGACATCCCGGACGCGATCGTGTTCGCCAACGCGACGCCCCGACTGCTCGCCTCGGCGGTCGACGCCCACCTCGCGAACGCGATCACCGACCCCGACGGCGCGGCCACCGAGGCGGTCGACGCCGGACCGCTGGTCGACGCCGGCGACACGCCGCCCCGCCTCACCGACGCCGAGCGGGCGATGCTCGACCAGGCGGCGCTCGACGCCGACGATCCCCGCTACAACCAGGGACGGGTGTTCGTCGTCGACGCAGCGCTCGACCCCGATCGGCTCCGCCGGGCGATCGCTGCGGTGATCGAACGCCATCAGCCGCTGCAATGGAGTTTCGCCACCCCTCGCCGGCGCCTCGATCTCGACGCCGCACTGGCCTTCGACACCGCTGCATCCACCGACGAGGAGACCGCCGACGCCGAAGCGCTCCGCTGGCACCGGATGCCCTACGACCTCGAGCACGGCCCGCTCGTGCGGGTGCGTGTCCGACCGCTCGACACCGACGCAGGCGATGCCCGCACCCACGTGTTCATCGGCACCCACCACGTGTCGACCGACGAAGCGTCGTTCATACGGCTGTGGCGGGAGGTCGAGGCGGCGTACCACGGCGACCCGTTGCCCCCGCTCCCCGTGTCGCACGCCGACCACGCCGTCTGGCAGGCGGCGCGCCGCACCGCTGACGCAGCGACCTTCTGGTCGAGCCGGCCCGCACCCGCGACCTCCCTGCCGCTGCACCACCCGCTCGACCCCGAGCCCGACGGCCTGCGTTCGCGGGTCACCGACCTCTCGGCTACGGAGCTGCGCGCCGCCGGCGGATCGCCGTTCGGCACGGCGGCCGGTGCGCTGGCGCTCGCCCTGCGGGCGCTCAGCGGCGATGCCAACGTCGACTTCGGGGCCATCGTCTCGACCCGCGATCACCCCACCGCCAACCCGTTGATCGGGTACCACCTGGCGACCCTCCCGCTCGTCGTCGACACGGGCACCGAGGCGACCACCCTCGACGAGGTGCGCAGGGCGGCGAGCGACGACCTGGCCGCAGCCCTCGCCCACCGCACGGTGCCGCTCGCCGACATCGCGTCCGCCCGGCGCCGCGCCGGAGCCGAACCGGCGATGCCCGGCATCCTCCTGGCCATCCAGGAGATCGACGAGCTGCGGTTCGGACCTCACGCCGCCCGCCAGGAGATCGCCTACACCGGCTCCGCCGTCGCCGACGCCTCGCTGTTCGTGCAGCTGCGCGACGGTCGCGTCGAGCTGGCGATCGAGCACCGTGGCACCGTGATCGGCGCGGCGACCGCCGACCACCTGCTCGCGGTGCTCGACCACGCCCTCACCGCCGTGATCCGGGAGCCGTCCAGGGCGGTCGGCGCATGGCTCGATCACGCCCCGAGCATGCCGACCCTCGATGGCGGGCCAGCTCCCGATGCCGACACGGTCCTCGATCGCCTCGCCGCCCACGTGGCGGCCGACCCGGACGGAACCGCCGTGCGGATCGGCACCCGCACCCTGTCGCGGGCCGAGCTCGACACCTGGGCCGATGCGATCGCCGCCGAACTGGCCGACGCCGGCGTGCGCCCCGGTGACCGGGTCGGCATGGCGACGGGCCGAACGATCGGTGCCGTGCCCGCGATCGTCGGCATCCTGCGAAGCGGCGCCGCGTACGTTCCCATCGACCCGGAGTACCCCGCCGAACGGAACCGGGCGATCGTCGACGCGAGCGCGGTCACCATCGCCGTGACGGCCGAGGACGGCCAGGCCGACCTCCCGCCGTCGATCCGGGCCGTGGCGATCGGCCGGGACGTGCCGACCGAGGCCCGCCCGTTCGAGGCCCGAGTCGTCGACCCGTCGGCCACCGCGTACGTGATCCACACCTCGGGCTCGACCGGCACACCGCGCGGCGTCGCAGTCGATCACCACCGGCTCGCCCTCAGCACCGCAGCGCGCGGCCCGGTGTACGGCGATGATCCGGACGACTTCTTGCTGGTGTCGAGCTTCGCCTTCGACAGCTCGATCGCCGGCTTGTTCTGGGCGCTGTCGACCGGCGCGACCGTCACGCTCCCGACCGAGTCCGAGGTGCACGACGTCGACGCCCTCGTCGACCTCCTCGCGTCGGGCCCGACCCACACCCTGCTGGTGCCGTCGCTCTACGCCGCCGTCCTCCGGCGCAGCGACGATCGTGGCCCGTGGCCCCGGCAGGTCATCGTCGCCGGCGAGGCCACCACCTCCGAACTCGTCGACGAGCACGCCCGACGACGGCCCGACACCCGCCTCACCAACGAATACGGCCCGACCGAGGCGACCGTCTGGGCCACCTCGGCTCATCTCGAGCCCGGCTCGATCAGTGTCCCGATCGGTACCCCGATCCCCGGCACCTGGGCGACGATCGTCGACGGCGACCGACCCGTCGGTCCCGGGCTGATCGGCGAGCTGGTCATCGGCGGGGACCTCGTGACCGAAGGCTACGACGACGGCGCATCGGACCGGTTTCTCGCCGAGTCGCGCCACGGCTCCGGTCGGGCCTTCCGGACCGGCGATCTCGCCGCCGTCGTCGACGGTCGCATCCACTTCCACGGCCGCAACGACGACCAGCTCAACGTCGGCGGCGTGCGCGTCGAGCCGACCGAGGTCGAAGCGACCCTCGCCCGGGTCGACGGCGTGGCCACCGTGGTCGCGACCACCGTCGACATCCGACCCCTGGCGGATCGCATCGCCGACGGTCCCCCCGATCGCCTCGCTGCGGCCATGGCCTCGGCGGCCGAGGCACCCGATCCGGCGGCCGCGCTCACCGCACTGCTCGCCGACCCCGACCGAGCTCGCCTCGTCGCCCATGTCGAGACCGACGGCCAGACGGTCGATCCGGCCGACCTCCGGGCCGCCGCGATCGACGCACTTCCCGCCGCCGCCCGACCGGTCCACTACGAGTTCCACGACGCGCTCCCACGCACCCCCAACGGCAAGGCCGACCGTCGGGCGGTCGCCGTGCTCCCGGTCGCCGTCGGCGACACCGCCGTGCCGCCCGCACCGATCGACACCGATCCCGACCTCGCCGAACTGGCGGAGATGGCCCGTACGGTCCTCACCGATCGCCTCGGGGTGCGTCCGACCCTCGCCCTCGACGACGATCTGTTCGACGCCGGCCTCGACTCGCTGGCGGCTCTGGAACTCCTGCTCGCCTTCGAGAACCGCTTCGGTGTCCGCACCCGCATCTCGGTGTTGCTCGCCAACCGCACGATCGCCCGGCTCGGCGGTGCACTCGGCCTCGGGGAGGCGACCGCCGTCGACGAGGGCGCGGTGATCGTCGTCAACGAGGGTGCCGGCGCACAGCCACCCCTCTGGCTCCTTCCCGGGGCGGGTGCCGAGGTCGTCTTCTTCCACCAGCTCGCCTCGCGGCTCGACCCCCGACGCAGCGTGTTGAGCGTGCCCTACCCGGGCATCGACGGCAGCCGTCCACCCCACGACAACGTGGAGGATCTGGCCGCCGACGTGCTCGAGGTCATCCGCGCCAACCAGCCACATGGCCCCTATGCGTTCTTCGCCTACAGCGTCGGTGGCCTGGTGGCGGTCGAGATGGCCAAGCACCTCGAGGCCGAGGGCGAGACCGTGTCGTTCATCGGGGCGGTGGAGTCCGGTCTCGGCACCGCCGGCGACTACCGCTCGCGAAGCGAGAAGGCGAAGGATCTCCTGCGCGACGGCGGGTACGGCGCGCTCCTCGGTCGTCTCGGCGCCGGCGTCGGACGTCGCATCCGCAACCAGCCGTGGCGCATCTCGCATCGCGTGCGCATCGCCACAGAGGAGTCCGCGATGCGGCGGCTCGGCCTCCGGCCGTCCGACTGGTACATCTACGACCGGATGTACCACGTCACCCGCGCCGCCGGTCTTCGCTACCGACCTCCGCACGTCGACGCGCCCGTCACGGTGTTCCTCGCAGAGGACTCCAGCGATCTGTGGCGCGAAACGATGGCGGCCGCGTGGGCACCGGTGACCGACGAACTCGAGATCCGGATCGCCCCCGGATCCCACGATGGCCACACCCTGCTCGTCGATCCCGACAATGCTGGGGCGATGGCTGCGTTCATCGATGAGCGACTCGGCCATCGCTGACCGCATGCGCACCCCGACCTTCGAACACCTGCTCCGCCTGATCCGACCGTTCCGGCGGCGGATCGCGCTGGCGACCCTGCTCGCGGTCGTGCAGTCGGCCCTGCTCCTGCCGGCGCCGATCCTGCTCGGCTACGCGTTCGAGAACTCGATCCCGAACGAAGATCTCGGCGAGCTGGTGCTGGTTGCGGCCGTGCTGTCGGCCACCATCCTGGCGAGCGGGCTCGTCGCGACCGCAGCCATGAGCGTGCAGATCTCGACGGCCACGGCGATCGGGCGAGACCTCCGCATCTCACTGCAGGAGCGCCTGTTCCAGGCACCGCGATCGTTCTTCGACCGCCGGGAGGTCGGCGGCATCCACGACACCGTCGTGACGAACAGCCTCCGCACGATCGTGATGTTCGGGGCCGCGCTCAACAAGCTCGTTCCCGACGCGGTGATCGCAGTGGGTGTCTCGATCATCTTGTTGGTGATCGACGCCCGGTTGGCGGTCGTCACGCTGGTCTTCCTGCCGACGATCATCCTCGCGTCGCGGTTCATGATCCGCCGTCTCGTGCCGGCCGCCAACGTCTACTACGCCGAGTACCGCGACCACAGCACCTGGGTGATGCGGGCCATCCGCAGTCAGGACCTCATCCGGTCGACGGCGTCGGAGGACCGCGAACTCCGCGCCGCCGAAGCCCAGGTCGGCCGGCTCACCACCACGTTCACCCGCTTCCAGGTGATCAGCGCCATCACCAAGGCGGTGCAGCAGTCGATCATCGGCCTCGCCGGCGCCCTGCTGTTGTTGACCGGCGGCTACTGGGTGATCGAGGGCAACATGTCGCTCGGCGAGCTGCTCGCCTTCTACGCAGCGTTCGCGATGCTGCGAGGACCGGCCGGCCAGACCGCCGGGGCGTTCAGCGAGGTCACGGCCGGCTGGCAGGCGCTCAAGCAGATCACCGAGTTCGTCGACCACCCCGAGGTCGCGCCGTATCAGGGCCGCGACCGGATCTCCCTCGACCAACACGGTCTCGCATTCGAGTCGGTGAGCTTCGGCTACGACGAACGCCCGGTGCTGGAGACGCTGTCGTTCACGGTGCCGAACGGCGCGATCACCGTCCTCGCCGGCCCGAACGGCTCGGGCAAGACCACGGTGGTCAACCTGTTGCTCGGCTTCTACCGGCCCGACGCCGGGC
Organism: Actinomycetota bacterium; assembly: GCA_039193795.1. GTDB lineage: Bacteria > Actinomycetota > Acidimicrobiia > Acidimicrobiales > Aldehydirespiratoraceae > UBA11606. Next base: position 80,687 of record JBCCWI010000002.1, read on the forward strand.
GGGTCCTCGCCGGTGACGTCGCCTTCGACGAACTCGACCTGCGCCATCTCCGACGCCAGATCGGACTCGTTCCCCAGGAGCCGTTCCTGCTCGCCGCGTCGGTGCTCGACAACATCACCTACGGCGACGATCACGACCCCGCCCGCCTCGACCGGGCCCTCGAGCTCTCCGGCGCCGACGCCGTGATCGCTCACCTGCCCGACGGGCTCGAGACGATGATGGGCGAGGACGGCGGCCTGCTGTCGGGCGGCCAACGCCAGCGGATCGCGATCGCCCGGGCGCTCTACCGAGAACCCTCGATGGTGATCCTCGACGAGCCCACCAACCATCTCGACGAGGCGGCGGTCGGCGACCTGCTCGGCCGTATCCGGGAGGTCGGCGACGAGTTGGCCGTTCTCCTCATCAGTCACCATCAGGCGGTGGTGGAACTCGCCGACCACGTCGTCCGGCTCCGCACCGCCGACTGAGCGCGCCACCCGACCACCGGTCGCTCCGAACCTGAACGCGACTGTCAGCAAGCGGTTGTGGCGCTCTTACCTTTCGTGCCGACCATGAGGCCATGCACGTGAAGCGACCCCTCCCCCGACTGGCCGCCGCCCTGGTGGCCGTGACCCTGGCGGCCGCCGCCTGTGGCGGTGACGACACCGACACCGACGCTGCGGCGACGACCGGCGACCCCTCGGCGACGACCCAGAGCGACGACACCGCCTCCGACACGACCACATCCGACACCGATGTGGCCGCAGCGGACGCAGACGACGATCACGACCACGCCGACCACGATCACGACGACGGCGACACCGATCATGATCACGACGACGACACCGCGATCGCCCTCGACACCGATCTCGAGATCGCCAATGCGGCCTACCTGGCCGACTACGAACTGGCCGACGAGGACTTCGGCACGATGGTCACCGTCACCGTCGCCGACGACACCCGCACGATGATGTCGAACTCGCTGCCCAACCACGAGACCGGCGAGTTCCCCAACGCCGGCAACCCCAACGAGATCAGCGAACAGGAGCTCGTGTTCGAGTTCCCGTCGACGGGCACCTTCACCGGCGCCGCGAGCTTCGCCCAGACCCCGGGCGTGGCATTGAACGGCGTGACGTTCGAACCCGGCACCGCCGAGACCGCGACGTGCGAATCCGGCGAGACCTACCGGATCGAGGCGATCCAGGATCTCTACGATCTCGGTCTCGATTTCAACAACGCCCATGTCCAGCCCGGCGGGCAGTACCACTACCACGGGGTGTCCGCGCTCCTGGTCGACGCCTTCGACAGCGACGAGGACCTGGCCCTCGTCGGCTTCGCAGCCGACGGATTCCTGATGGTGTACTCGAAGTCGGGCGCCTACGACTCCAGCTATGTCCTCTCCGAGGAGGACCGTGCCGGGACCGACTGCCTGATCAGCGGCCCCGCAGGCACCGTCGTCGACCTCGCCGGCACCACCCCCGACGGCACCTACGGCTCGGACTTCGACTTCGTCGACGGTGCCGGCGATCTCGACGAGTGCAACGGCACCGAGATCGACGGCGAGTACGTCTACGTCCTCACCGACGAGTACCCCTACATCCCCCGCTGCCTGATGGGGGAGGCCGCCGCCGGACCCGCCGACGGCGGCGTCGGAGGCGCCGGCCCCGGCCAGGGCGGGACCGCCCCCGACCTGAGCGAAGCCGCCGAGGCCCTCGGGGTCACCGTCGACGAACTGATGGCGATCCTGCCCGGTCCCGGCGCCGACCTCACCGACGCCGCCGCCGAACTCGGCGTGACCGTCGACGAACTGACCGAGCTGCTCCCCGCACCCGGTGGGCAGCCCTAGCCCCACCCCCTCCCTCAATGGGCGGTGGCCGACCTTCCGAGTGGATCCGGGAGGTCGGCCGCTGCGCGTCCACCCAACTAGGTTCGACGCTCGTGGCCGAGCCTCACCGCACGACGATCCGAGTCCGTTTCTACGAACTCGACCCGTACAACCACGTCAACCACTCGGTGTACGTGAGCTACTTCGAGTCGGCGCGCGTCGAGTTGCTCGCCGAGGCCGGCTACTCACTGGCCTCGATGCGCGAGCAGGGCCAGTCGATCGTCGTGTCGGAGATCACGACCAAGTTCCACGCCAGCGCCGAGGAGCTCGACGAGTTGACGATCGAGACCGAGGTGCTCGAGTTCAAGCGGGTGACCTCGACCTGGCGCCAGCGGATCCTGCGAGGTGACGAGCTCATCTGCAGCCAGGACCTGCGGGCGGCGATGATCGACGCCCGGGGCCGACCCGCTCGCTTCACCCCCGAGATGGTCGAGGCCCTGTCGGCCTACATGGTCGACCCCTGATGTCGTCGTGGTGGTGCCTGCACCACCACCGAGACGCCCCGCACCACCATCGAGACCACGACCCGGTTTCGAGACGATGCGGGCATGATCCAGACCCCATTCCCGACCATCCGTGTGGTCCCGGCCCTGCTCGCCTTCGGGCTCGCCGCGACCGCGTGCCTTCCGGCCTCCCCGACCGAGTCCGCGACACCGGCGTCGCCGTCGTCACCGCCGTCATCGACGACGGTGACAAGCCCGGCCCCGACACCGACCGACGGCGAGATCGACGCCTACGTCCGCGAGATCACCGACTGGGAGGCCATCGTCGGATCGGCCCGGCCCCTCGGTCGGACCACCATCGGCGACCCGACGGAGCCCACCGAGACGACGATCGACGTCGTCCGCACCGGCGACGACGGCGAGGAGGTCATCCAGCGCGAGGCCTATGTGTGCGCGAGCCAGGACTACTCGCTGACCGAGAACCCTCGCGAGGTGGTGTTGGCGGATCCGTCCGCCGGGCAGCTGTGGCCGGGGGCCGTCCTCGACGGCGCGGCCCACGCTCGCGGCGCACTCCGTCCGATCGCCGTCGATCGCACCAATCGGGCGCCGCTCGGCATCTCCGTCGCCGGCGGTGGCGTGCTCGGGATCCGCAGCGGCATCAGCACCGTGGTGACCGAACCGACCGGCTCGACCGTCCGGGAAGGCATCAACCAGCTGATCGCGAACGCGCTCGAGTCCGACGTCGTGACCGGCGCCGGCTACAGCAGCTTCGAGTCGGTCGAGAGCCACTCGTCCTCGCAGGTCGCGCTGGAACTCGGACTGTCGGCTCGCTACCTCGGTCATCGGCTCGACGCCGAGCTCGACTACTCGCGCCAGGCGAACGAGTCGACCTACACCGCCTACTTCATCCAGCGGCTCTACACGATCGCCATCGACGCTCCCCAGACGCCCTCGGACTTCTTCGCCGACGGGGTCACCGCCGACGAACTCGACACCCTCGGCCTCGGGCCCGACACCCCTCCGCTGTACGTCGGGTCGGTCTCCTACGGACGCATCCTGATGTACTCGATCACGTCGTCGGACTCGGCCGAGCAGATCGCCGGCGCGATCGAGTACTCCTACAACGGCTTCGGCGGCGGCGTGTCGGCCGAGGTGGCCGCCTCGTACGAGGAGACGCTGAGCGAGGCCCGCATCGAAGTGCTCGCCGTCGGCGGACCCAACGCCGGGGTGCAGAACCTCATCGCAACGGGCGACCTCGCCAGCTACTTCGAGCAGGACCTGGCGCTCAACCAGGTCGAACCGATCGCCTTCACGGTCAATCGCCTGTCGGACAACCAGCTGGCCGAGGTCGTCGACACGACCGAGTACACCCAGACCACGTGCAAGCTGGTCGGGGCACCGCTTCCGACGCCGATCCACTGGTGGACCCTCGACGGCACCCTCGACGACAACGCAGGGGCCGCGACGCTCGGCGGGGTGTTCGAGGAGTTCGCCGCCGGGCGCTTCGGCCAGGCCTTCCCGTTCGACGGCTCGGTGGGATCGGCGAACACGTTCGGCGAGGTCGATGGCGTCCGCTACGACCAGGTGATCCCGACCGAGGGTGCCTACACGGTCAGTGCGTGGATCAATCCCCGGTCGACGGGGCTCGGCACGATCATCAGCCAGGTCGGGGCCGGCTACGAGACCGGCGACATGGCGATCCGAATCGCCGACGGGAAGCTCTACTTCTACCGACGGCCGGCCGCCGGGGACGTCTCGGTCGACAACTCGGTGTCGGTCGACGGCGTGATCCGGCTCAACCAGTGGAACCACGTGACCGTCGTCTACGGCGCCGAGGCCGCCACCAGCATCCAGCTCTACGTCGACGGCGAGGACGTGACCGGGAGTCTGGCCGCCAGCCGATACGTCGGGCTGCGGGGCGATGCGCTCACCCGCATCGGTACCAGCGAGTTGATGCCGGAGGATCAGCAAGTCGACGGCGCCACCGCCCACCGGTTCCCGTTGGACGGCTCGCTCGACGAGCTGATGATCTTCGACCGGGCCCTCAGCGCCGACGAGGTCGCGGTCATGCACCAGAACTTCGACGCCTACAAGGGCTGAGCAGCGTGCGCGATGCGAGCAGGTCAGGTCGATGCCGACAACCAGACGAGCACGGCCTCGACCCGCTTGTGTTTGCCCTCGCTCTCGCCGAGGTCGAGCTTGGAGAAGATCGAGTTGATGTGTTTCTGGACCGCCTTCTCGCTGAGGACCAGGCGATCGGCGATCGTCGCGTTGTTGAGGCCCTCGGCGATGCAGCCGAGCACCTCGCGCTCCCTCGGCGTGAGCCGATCGAGCGGCCCCGATCGACGCGACCGGGCCGCCACGAGGACGTCGATGATCTCGGGATCGACGGACGAGCCGCCGGCGGCCACCGCCCGGATGGCACGCTCGAGTTGGTCCAGATCACCGATGCGTTCCTTGAGCAGGTAGCCGAGACCGTCGGAGCCGTGCTCGAACAGCAACAGGACGTACTCCGGATCCGAGAACTGGCTGACGACCAGCACGCCGATCGAGGGGTGTTCCGAGCGGATCTGGATCGCCGCTCGGATTCCCTCGTCGGTGTGGGTCGGCGGCATCCGGATGTCGGTGACCACGAGGTCCGGCTCGTGTTCGACGACGGCGGCCTCCAGTTCCGGCAGCGACTCGCACTCGGCCACCACCTCGACGTCGTCGAGTTCGGACAGGAGGCCGACCAGGCCCTGACGGATCAGGACACTGTCGTCGGCGACCACGATCCGGGTCACGGGTCGACGCCGATCGGGATCGAGGCGACCATCGTCGTGCCGTGGGAGCCGCCGCCGAACGCGAACGCCCCGTCGAGGGCTTCGACTCGGTCGCGCATGTTGGTGACGCCCCGCCCCTCGTCGCCACCGGCGAAGGTGCCGTGGTCGGCGACACGAAGCACGACGTCACCGTCGCTTCGAGCGAGCGACAGCTGCACCGTCGTGCCGGGCGCGTGCTTGTCGCTGTTGGCGAGGGCTTCGACGGCACAGAAGTAGAGCGCCGCCTCGATGTCGCGTGCGAAGCGCCCGACGTCGCCGACGTGCACCTCGACCTCGTTCGCGCTGCGCCGGGCGGCGGCGGTCAGTGCATCGGGGAGGCCTCGCACCTCGAGCAGCGGCGGGTAGATCCCATGGGCGAGGGCGCGGACCTCCGCGATCGCGTCGTCGAGCGCGCCGACGGTGGCGGCGAGGTCGGCGCTGACGTCGTCGCCCCGGCCGGCCTTGCCGGCGATCCGGCGAAGGTCGATGCCCAGGGCGACAAGCTGCTGCTGAGCACCGTCGTGGAGATCGCGTTCGAGGCGGGCCCGCTCGGCGTCGGCGGTCTGCACGAGGCGGCGGCGGGACTCCGCGACCTGGCCCCCGAGCCGGATCGCCGCATCGGCGACCTGGCGATGGGCCGCGTTGCTCCGGCGGATGGTGACCGCGATCAGCGCCCCGAAGACGACGAGTCCGAGCGTCACGACGACGATCTCCGCCTCGTCCTCGATGTCGGCGATCAGCCCGCCGTCGTCGTTGCCGAGGGCGACGGCTCCCGCGACGGCGAGGGTCAACAGTCCTCCCGCCAGCAGCGGCACCAGCGTCGTTCGGTCGAGGTGGGGAATCGCCAGCACGAGCGGCAGGACGATCACGAGCACCAGCACCGGGAACGCCCACGGGAATGCCGCGGCACCGGCGACCGCGACGATCCACGTCGCGGCGGCGAGGACGACGAGCGCCCGGATGCCGAGTGGTGGGACGACCGCCGATGCCATGGCGCAACCCTAGGGCGCGCTCAGACGCCGAACCGCCGGAGCACGTTGGCGGTGACCCGCTGGATCCCTGCGTCGTCGTCGAGCCCGTAGGCCCAGTCGGCCGAGCCCGCGTTGAAGACTTCGCCGGCACCTCGGGCGAACGTGGCCATCACGGCGTGGCCCCGGGCGATGCGGGCGACGGACCGTTCGGACATGTCGCCGAACAACACGAGGGCCATCTCCTCCAGTTCGCCCGGTGGGCTCAGATCGTTCCAGAGCAGCGGCGGGGGTTCGCAGACGTCGTCGGTGATCGACATCAGCCGGGCCGGGGCGGTCGCGAGGATCCGCAGGGTCTCGGGGGCGCCGTCCTCGTGGGTCGGCAGGGGCCGGCCGTCGACCCACTCGAGCGCGCAGCCGTCGACCTCGTAGCCGACGGCATACGCATCGCCCCCCAGCTGCGAGTCGCGACCGAGTATCACCCCGTCGAACGCCCAGTGGTCGGGCTCGTGTACCTCGTAGTTCCCGGATCCGTCGGGTACCGCTCCACCGATGCGGTGGTAGCCCCCGCGGCTGAACGTCAGCCCGGTGGTGGCCGACTCGGGGCGACCGATGGTCGGGTCGCACCAGACCGAGGTGAGTTCGGCGTGCCGTTCGGTTCCCGCGACCGGGTCGTCGCGGCGAGCCCGGCCCTTGTAGGCCGTCATCTGACCGGGCCGGTCGTAGCGGACCTGCCAGAACGACGTGTTGCCCGAGAAGATCGCCCACCGGCCGCCGCGATCGACGAACGCATCGGCGGCGTCTCGCATGCCGCGCGTCCAGTACTCGTTGTGGCCGACGGTGAGCAACACATCGTACGGGGAGAGGAGGCCATCGATCTCGAGGTCGGCGTCGATGACGACGTCGAACGTGATGCCCTCCCGATCGGCCCACTCGACGAAGCGCCGTTCCCAGTTCCACCAACCGCCGGAGTTGGTCCACATCGGCAGATCGTGGGACTGCTGATAGTCGATCAGGCGCTGGTGGGTCGGATCGCCATCGACGTCGGTGATGCGTCCGTCGAAGCCGGTCGCATCGACCGGGCGTCGCAGGTACCCCCGTTCGAGCGGTCGCTCGAACGACACGTGGGTCGCCCCGGAGTAGCAGCAGGCTCCGCCCCACTGGTTGTAGGCGTTGTAGGTGTTGGTCGCGAGATGCAGCACCGCCCGAGCGGTCGGGACTCCGGCTGGCGGTCGAAGGGCGAAGAACGCCTGTGCGGTGGCGCGCTCGCCGTCGACACCGACGGCCCGCATCGTCACCTCGTACATGCCCGACGGCCAATCGGGGGCGGTCGGGATCTCGACGGCGACCGGCCAGCCGCACCCTTGGGCCCACGCCCGTTCGGGCACGGCGTGGTCCGGCGCGGCCGCCTCGCCGACCCATACCGGCGACGCGCTCCCCCACCGGCGCACGTCGACGGCGAAGCGACCGGCGCGGCTCGCGGCCCGGAGCTCGACGACCCCGCCCGCTTCGGTCGACAGCGGCGTGCAGTATCCCTCTGTGTCGGGCCAGCGGGTGAAGAGCCGTTCGCTCGGGTGCATCACTCGTCGAGGTCGTCGACGAAGTCGGCGAACGAGTCGTTCGACTCGCGGAATTCGCCCACCACCCGCACCTTCTCGTCGGTGCCGCGCAGCACGGCCAGCGGATCCTGCTGATCGCCGACGTAGCCGAGCGCGAAGGCACCCTGCTGGTAGCCCATGAGCTTCAAGAGGTCGTCGTCGAGGGTGCGAGCGATCTCGGGCGGGCAGGCGAGGAACTGGTTCTCCTCTTGACGCACCCAGCCGACGGCATAGGTGATGTTGACGCCCTGGCGGGCTCCATCGCTGCGGTTCGCCCCGCCGCCATGGAGGACCTTGCCGTCGTAGAACAACACCGACCCACGCGGCATCTCGGCCTGGATCTCGCCGATGGTCTCGGCGGCGGCGTCGTCCATGCCGCTGGTGCCGGGAGCGATGTGGGTGGCGCCGTTCTCGGCGGTGAAGTCGGTCAACGCCCACATGGTGTTGCACTGCACGTGGTACTCGGGCGGGAAGGGATAGAAGTCGAACGCCATCTGGTCGCGATGCGGCTTCTGCTTGGACTCACCCGGCTCGATCGTGATGATCTGGGTGAGGTGCAGCTGGAAGGTCGTCGCGTGGCCGAGGGCGTGGCCGACCGTGTCGATCACGGTCGGGTGCATCACCAGCTCGCGTGCGGTCGGGCAGCGGGCGATCAACGACCCGGTCCGGCGGGTGTACATGCCGTCGTAGACGTCGCGGCCGGTGGCCGATTCGCCCACGAAGGGCGCCGCCTCGGCGGCGAGTCGATCCATGACGGCGTCGTCGACGACGCGCTCGACGATCGCATAGCCGTGCTCGGCGAGGAACGCCGCGACCTCGAGAGGCTCGGCGCTCGGGGCGAACCGGTGGACGTTCACAGGTAGACCTCGGCGATCGTTGCGATCCACTCGCGACCGGCGGCCGGTTCGAGCTTCGGCGCGAGCAGGACGGTGCGGGTGATCCCGGCCGAGGCGTACGCCGCGAAGGTCTCTCGATGGCGCTCGACCTCGACGGTGGGAGCCTCACCGAGACCGGCATCGTGGTAGGCGAGCACGAACTCGAGCTCGTCGGCGCGACCTCCGGCATCGGCCTTCACCTCGGCGATCAGCCCGGCGAGACCGTCGAGCCCGCCGACCCCTGGTGTTCGGGTCGTCGCGAGGAGCTCGGCGGATCCGAGCATGGGCATCCAGCCCTGGGCTCGTGCTGCGACCCGGCGACGGGTCAGCGCCGAGTTGCCGCCGATCCAGATCGGGATCGATCGTCCCGGGGCCGGACGGGCTTGCACGCCTCGGGCCGAGAAGTCGGAGCCCTCGTAGTCGAACGGGTCGCCCGACCAGTGGAGTGCCATGACGTCGAGCGCCTCGTCGAACGCCTGGTTCCGGGTGTCGAAGTCGCGTCCCAGCGCACGGAACTCACCCTTGAGGTAGCCGGTCCCGACCCCGAGCACGAACCGCCCACCCGACAACAGATCGACCGTCGCCGCCGCCTTCGCGAGCAGCAGCGGGTTCCGGTACGGGACGACGGTCAGATAGGTCATGAGACCGATCCGCTCGGTGCGTGCGGCCGCGTACCCGAGCGCCACGAACGGGTCGACGGTCTGGTGACCGCCGGCGGCGAGCCAGCGGGCGCTCGGCGCGGGGTGCTCGGTCAGGGCGAATCCGTCGAACCCAGCCGTCTCGACGGTGGCGGCCATCTCTCCGATGTCGCCGGCGTCGAGCATCGATCCGTCGGGACCATGGGTGTCGGGGTACTGGTAGACGAAGCGCATCGGTCGGCCGATCGTACGACGCGCGGGTGAGGGGCGCCTCTCGCGTTGGCCGTACTGTGGCGACCATGTCCGAACTCGTCGAACTCTCCGCCCGCCTCGGCTCGATGACCAATCTGGTCCACGGGTTCGTCTACTTCGCGCCGGAGGCGACCGAGGAGTACGACGCGCTCGGCCTGCCGGCCTCGCACCACTACTTCGCCAGCCGGGCCGCGGCGTTGGGCGCAGTGCCGGCCGAGGTCGTGGTGGCGACCTTCTACAACTTCAACCCCGAGCTCGTGCACCCGGCGATCCCGGCGGCGTGGGCGATCGCGGATCCGGCGACGATCCAGGCCGCCCGCATGCGCGCGGCCGGGCGGGTGCTGCATCGGGTCGAGCCCGAGGTCACCGACACCGACATCGACGAGGCGACCGAGATCGCTGGCGCGATGCTCGCCGGCGTGGGCGATGCCGGCCGGCCGCTCGCGGCGGGCAACCGGGCCACACCGGAAGCCGACGATCCGTGGGAACGACTCTGGCAGCGCATCACGATCCTGCGGGAGTGGCGCGGCGACGCCCATGTCGCCGCGCTGGTGAGCGCCCCCGCCGACCCGATCGAGGCGCTCGCCCTCCACGCGGCCACGGGGAAGGTGCCTCGGGCGGCGCTGGTGACGACCCGGGCGTGGTCCGAGGACGAGTGGGCGGCCGGCGTGCAACGCCTCGTCGGCCGGGGCCTGCTGAACGACGACGAGTCCTTCACCGAGATGGGTGAGGCGTTCCGGGCCGAGATCGAACGCCGCACCGATGTGGCATCCCTACCGCTGGTCGACGCGGTCGGCCCGGACCGGACCCAGCGGTTCATCGAGCTGCTGAAACCGGTGCGCCGAGCGCTCCTCGACGGTGGCGCGTTCGCCGCGTTCGGACGCTGAGGTGGCGACCGAGATCAACGCGATCACCCTCGTCGTCACCCAGATGGCGCGTTCGGTCGACTTCTACACCGATCTCGGGTTCACGATCGTCTACGGCGGCAGCGACCAGGCGTTCACGTCGCTCTCGATCGGCGCCAACTACGTCAACCTGCAACAGACAGGCCAGCCACCCGGGATCGGCTGGGGGCGGGTGATCTTCCACGTCGACGCTCCCGACGAGACGCACGCGACGGCGATCGCCACCGGACATCGGCCGGAGTTCGAGCCGTCGGACGCACCGTGGGGCGAGCGCTACTTCCACATCCGCGATCCCGACGGCCACGAACTCAGCTTCGCTCGTCGCCTCTCGGAGTCCTGACCTGCTCCCGCTCGGCGGACGTGCCGAAGCCGTCTCCGGCGATCCGCTCCGCCTCACCGTCGAGCTCCTGGAAGAGGGTGAGTTGGAGTCCGGCCGGCGCGTCGAGGCGGGAGTTGAGCGATCGCCACGGCGTCACCGTGGGTTCGGCCACCACGGTGGCTCCGGCGCTGCGGAGGGCGTTGGTCACCTCGACCGTGTCGCCGACCTCGAATGCGACCCGGATCCGCACGCTCTCGTGGCCACCGGCCTCGACCCGGTCGATCATCCGCTTCTGCGCCGGGTTGGCGAGCTCGAGGGTCGCCCGGCCGGCGTCGAAGATCACGACCCGGGCGTCGCCGTCGCCTTCGAAGGCCGCCTGTTCGGGCAGGCCGAGGGCGTCGCGGTAGAAGCGGACCGCATCGTCGAAGTCCTCGGCTTCGACCACCAGCCGGAGCTGGCGGACGGGATGGGCATCGGGGGTGGTCGCCATCGACCCAGGCTAGGCAGCTTGGCCGGGCGGGGTCGGAGGGTTCGGGTCGCCCCGCCGGAACAGCCGAGGAAGGTCAGCCACGTAGTGCCCGATGAGGATCGACGCCAGCATGATCGTGACCGTGTTGAACGGGATGAGGTCGACGAAGTAGTCGACTCCGTCGTAGCGGTGGTTCAGGTACATCGAGACGAACATGTTGCCGGTGGCCAGGATCGCCCCGAGGGCACGGGTTCGCGGGACCAGGACGAGCAACCCGATCACCACGGAGAAGACGTTGCCCCCGATGTTGAGCCAGTCGGGTGGCGGGTCGGCGACGAAGTCGCCGGAACCGGACCCCGAGGCGGCGAGGAACATCGCGATGGCGACGACGACCGAGATCGCGGTGAAGCCGATCGTCGCGCCGCGGCCGTCGCGGCCGGAGACGTGGGACGGTTGTAGGACAGCGGCCATCAGCGGCCCTCCGGGTCGGGATGGGCGCATGCGGTGCAGGTCCGGGCCGCGCCGGTGCCGTCGATGCCGATGTCCATGGGGTGCCTCGTCAGGGGTCGGTGGTCGGGGTGAGCCGAGCTGCGTCGTAGGCCTCGAGCAGGCGGACGAGCAGGTGATCGAGTTGACGGCGTTCGTCGGTGTCGAGGGTGGCGAACAGTTCGGCCTCCGCGCTGACGTGGGCCCTGGCCGCCTCCATGGCCTTGTCGCGTCCGGTCGGGGTCAACACGACAAGGGTGGAGCGCCGATCGGAGGGGTCGGGTCGGCGCTCGATCCAGCCCGCCTCCTCGAGTCGGTCGAGGCGGTTGGTCATGCCGGCGGGCGACAGGATGCCTCGACGGGCGAGTTGGGAAGGCTTGCTGGTGTGATCCGGCGCATGGATGAGCGAGGCGAGCACGTCGAACTCCCCCGAGCTCAACCCGCAGGCGGCGAACGCCTGCTCCACGTGGTGGCGACCGAGTTGGCCGGCCCGCCCGAACAGCAGGGTCGTGCGCATCGTCACGACGTCGAGGTCGGGGATCAGGGTCGCCCAACTCGCCATCGCGTCCTCGATGTTGTCCGGCTCGTACTCCACGGTCAGCTCCTCGCAGTGGTTCGAGGTCTGATTATTCGTCCTCGAACGAGGTCAGGGAAACACCGAGCTCGATCAACACGTGATCGGGAACCGGCTGCAGCTGCCCTCGGATGTCGCCGAAGAAGTTCTGCGACGTGGTGTGGATGTTGAAGTAGAGCTCGCCCTCGGCCGCGATGTGGGCCATGCCGGCGACCGTGCGATGACGATCGCCGGGGATCGCTCGCACGATGGGGCAGCCCGCGGTCACCGCACCGACGATGCCGTGCCCGTGGGTCGCGGCCGCGACGTCGTCGTTGGTGATCTCATAGGACAAGACGTTGTCGGCGAAGTACTCGGTGACGTCGCCGGTCGCCCCGAAGTCGACCATGATCGGACCGAGCTGGCCGGGTCGGCCGCAGTGGATGTGGGCGAGCGTGATCGTGTCGGGGTCGATGCCGACGAGCTCGAGATGGACATACGCCCGACTCAACTCGCGGTTGAAGGCGACCGTCCCGTGGCCGCGGGACTCCCGCTCCTCACGATCGGTCGACGGTTCGGTCGAGAGGAACTGCTCGGGTGCGCCGGGGGGAACGTCGTCCTCCTCCTCGGCCTCCTGCTGCGGCGACAGCCAGGACTGGTACACCAGTCCGATCTCGGTCCCACCTCGGGGGTCGAGGCCGATGTCGAACACCACCGGGATCTCGTCCTTCGGCTCGAGCACCACCGGGTCGCTGTGACCGGGCCCGCCGGTGAACAGCAGCACGGCGATGATCACGGCGGCCACGCCGACGAGCATGCCGATGATCGTGAAGATCCCTCGGATCGTGGTGAACAGGAAGCGCAGCACCTTGGCCATACCCAGGATCTTAGACGCCTGATATTTTGATCTCAAACTATTCGATCTCGAATTTTATGTGACATGGGTGACACCGGCCCCGCTCCCCCACCTCGTGAAGCCCGGACCTACAGGTCGTCGAGGCGGGTGAGACCGGTCTTGAACGCCATGGCGACGAGCTGCGCCCGATCCCGCGCATGCAGCTTGGTCATAGCCCGGCTCACATGGGTCTTCGCCGTCAGCGGCGAGAGGAACAGCGTCTCCGCGATCTCCTCGTTCGACAGACCCTGGCCCACGAGACCCACGACCTCGCGCTCACGGGCGGTCAGGTGCTGGAGGGCGTCTTCGTCCACCGGCACCGTCGTCGTCTCGTCGGGCAGCGACGCCAGCAGCGCCCGCGTCGCCTTGGGCGTGAGGAGCGCCTCGCCCCCTGCGACGACCCGGATCGCATCGAGGAGCACCTCGGGGTCGACCCCCTTGTCGAGGAACCCGCTCGCGCCGGCACCCATCGCGGCCACCACGTACTCGTCGAGCTCGAAGGTGGTCAACACGATCACCCGGACCCCGGCGAGATCGTCGTCCGCGGTGATCGCCTTGGTCGTGGCGATGCCATCCTGTCCCGGCATCCGGATGTCCATCAGCACCACATCGGCGCGGGTTCGACGGATCACGCCCAGGGCCTCGGAGCCGTCGTCGGCCTCGCCGACCACCTCGAGATCCGGTGCGGAATCGATGATCGCCTTGAACCCCGCCCGGATGAGCGCCTGATCGTCGACCAGCACGACACGCACGGTCATGACGGAACCTCCCGGTCGGCGGTCGCGGGCAGCCAGGCGTCGACCACGAACCGCGACCCAACGGGTTCGGCCCGCAACCGGCCACCGTTGGCGGCGGACCGCTCACGCATGCCCACGACACCATGGCCGCCACCGACGCCCGCCTCGCCCGCGATCTCGTTCGCGATGCGAATCGTCAGCCCGACGCCGTCCCACTCGGTGGCGAGCTCGGCCGCGCCATCGCCGTGCTTCGCCGCGTTGGTGAGGCCCTCCTGCACGATGCGATAGGCCGCGAGCGACACCGCCGGCGCGAGCTCGAGCGGTGCGCCGCTGCGGGTCCACGTGACCCGCAAGCCGGCCGAACGCATCGTCTCGACCAAGGAGTCGAGCTCTTCGACCGTCGGCAGCGACGTGGTGGGAGCGTCGTCGTCCTGGTCATGGCGCAGCACCGCGAGCAGTTCTCGGAGTTCGTCGAGCACCGTGCGGCCCGCATCGCGGGCGGCGGTGAGCGACACCTCGGCCTGATCCGGATCGGAGCGGAGCAGATGCATCGCTGCGCCGGTCTGCACGTTCATCACCGAGAGGTTGTGGGCGAGCAGGTCGTGCAGCTCGCGGGCGATGGTGAGCCGTTCCTCACTCACCTGCTGGCGGGTCTGGGCCTCGGCGGTGAGGACGGCGGACCGCACCTGGGCGTCGGCGGACTCCTTGTACTGACGCCATGACCGGATCGCATCGGCGATCCCGACCGCGAGGAAGGCCCAGACGATCCCGATGACAGCCCGGGAGTCCCCGGGCGACGCGTCGTTGACGATCAGTCCGGAGACGTAGAGGGGGATGGCGACGACGACACCCAGACCGATCGCCTGCCACCGTTCGAGGCGGATGCTGGCCGTGAGCAACAACACGAGCACCGCGAAGAAGATCGGGGCGGGGCGCTCGTAGACGGCCACGTGGATCGCGCCCCAGGCCAAGGCGATCGCCAACAGCACGCGGGGCCGCCAGCGTCGAAGGGCGACCATCACGAACGCGCCGAGACCGGCGGCCACCTCGGGCCAGCCGGTCTCGAAGTTCTCGGGCGCCACGGTCAGCAGCAGCGACCCGAGGCCGACGGCGATGACGGCGACGACGACGTCGGTGCGGCGAGGGTCGCCCCGCAGCCACGACGTCATCGAGGCGACCATCGGAATGCTCATGCGTCCTGGCGGCTCACCAGCACGCCGGCCACGACCAGCAGGCCGACGACCCAGGCGGCGAAGACCGCATAGCCGGCGCCCCGGCTCAGCAGATCGGGATCGGACACTCGAGTCATCATCGCAGAGCCGGCTTCGGAGGGCAGGTACTTGAGGAAGACGTCGGTGATGCTGTCGGGCAGCAGCTGCGCCAGGTTCGGGCCGATGAAGACGGCGCCGACGAGGGTGCCGATGCCGGCCGCCGTCGATCGCAGGATGAACCCGAGAGCGACACCGATCAGGGCGATGCCGGTCAGGTAGACGGTGGTCCCGAAGACGACCTCCCACACCTCGCTGAGCGCCACGGTCGGCTCGCTGCCGGCGTAGACGGCCTGGCCGAGGACGATGCTGGCGACCACCGCGGTGAACCCGACGGTGAAGACGCCGGCCGTGATGACCGCGACCTTCGCCATGATCGTGCGGCTGCGCTTTCCGACCGATGCGAAGGCGGTACGGATCAGGCCGGTCGAGTACTCACCGGCCACGAACATCACGCCGAGCACACCGATGATCATCTCCGACAGGCCGATGCCGCCGAGGGCGATGTCGACCGGGTCGCTCAGGAGGGCGGCCGGGCCGGCCTGCTCCTCGGAGTCGGCGACGGCGGAGAAGATCATGCCGAAGGCGACGGTGGCGAGGCCGGCGGCGATCAGGGTGACCGAGGTCGACCGGATCGACCAGAACTTGATCCACTCGCTGCGGATCACGTTGATGCTTCGGACCTTGTCGGCCCGCCGGGGGGTGGTGGTTGCGGTGCTCATGTTCTCAGGGGTGGCTTCGGGTCGGGCGGTGATGGTGGTGGTCATGGTTCCGTCGGGGTCGGTCGGGGTGGGTGGGATGTCGGTGGGGGTGGGGCTGGTCATCAGGCCGCCGCCTTCGAGGAGGCGCCGTGGTACTGCACGGCATCGGCGGTCAGGGTCATGAAGACGTCCTCGAGCGAACGCTGCTCGGGCACGAGCGAGGTCAAGGCGATGCCGTTGTCGCGGGCGATGACACCGATCTCGGTGGCGTCGAGCCCGCTCACGCTGACGGCCCCTCGGTCGGCGGAGACGATCTCCACACCATCGCCGCGCATCAGCCCGACGAGGTCGTCGAGCCGCTCGGCCCGCACGTGGGTCTTCTCGCCGGCGGCCATGGCCCGCAGGTCTTCGGTCGAGATGTCCTCGATGAGGCGCCCTTGGCCGATGATCACGAAGTGTTCGGCCATGAGCTCCATCTCGCTCATCAGGTGCGACGACACGAAGACCGTTCGGCCCTCCTTGGCGAGGTCCTGGAGGAGATGGCGGATCCAGAGGATTCCCTCGGGATCGAGCCCGTTGACCGGTTCGTCGAGCATGACGACCTCGGGGTCGCCGAGCAGGGCGGCGGCGATGCCGAGGCGCTGACCCATGCCGAGGGAGAAGCCACCGCTGCGGCGCTTCCCGACCTCGCCGAGGCCGACGATCTCGAGCACCTCGTCGACCCGGGAGGTCGAGATGCCGTTGGTGACCGCCAGGGCCCGCAGGTGGTCGTAGGCCGACCGGGTCGGGTGCACGGCACCGGCGTCCAGCAGGAAGCCGAGTGAGGTGAGCGGCGCGGGGTGCTGGTGGAGCGGACGCCCGCCGACGGTCGCGGTTCCCGACGTCGGGGCGTCGAGGCCGAGGATCATCCGCATGGTGGTCGACTTGCCCGAGCCGTTGGGGCCGAGGAAGCCGGTCACGATGCCGGGCTTGATGGTGAAGCTGAGGTCGTCCACGGCGGTGAACGTTCCGTAGCGCTTGGTGAGGTTGGTGACTTCGATCATGTCTGCATCGTGCGGGACCACCGCCGATCCGGAATCCGACGGTGGGAGGCTTGGGGACTACTCCCCGGGGAGTAGTGCGTCGAGTTCGGCCCTCGAACGCCGACGAGCCACAATGAGCGCCATGGCCGCTCCCTCCGCCCGATCCGCCTATGTCCTCGGCGCCTTCTACGCCGGCGCCGGGGTGATGCACTTCGTGCGCCCCGACTTCTTCGAGGCGATCGTGCCCCGGTGGTTCCCCGACCCGAAGCTCGCCAACGAGGCCTCGGGGGCGGCGGAGATCGCCCTCGGTCTGGGCATGTTCCATCCTCGCACCCGCCCGATGGCGGCCACCGGGCTGATGTGGCTCACCGCCGCCGTCTTCCCCGCCAACGTCGACATGGCGATGAACGACGTGGTCGTGAAGCCGGGCGACGACGGCACGATGGTGCGGGTCGAGGGGGTCGAGAAGTCGCGCCCTCAGAACCTGGTGCGCATGCCGTTCCAGGCGCTCTTCGTGTGGGCCCTCGACCGCCATCGCAGGCGCAGCGGGCGATGATCCGCCGCCCCGAGGCCGTCTCGGCCTGAACCGACGGCAGCGGCGCTCAGTGGTGGGCGGCGGTGTCGACCTCGTCGTGGTCGTCGCCGTCGTCCCTCGCGGGGATCGCACCGACCACGCCGACGACCATCAACCCCCACCAGAACCCGGCGATGGCGGAGATGAACGTGTTGAGGCACCACGCCCAGAAGCCACCGAGCCACACGCCCTCGACCGCGTGCTCCGCGGCGTGGACGGCGTCGTAGGGGAAGTGCCAACCGAGCTCGTCGGCACCGACGAGCAGGATGTGGCCACCGACCCACAGCATCGCGGCCGTCCCGATCACCGAGAGGAACGTGAGCACCTTCGGCATCGCGGCCACCAGCAGTCGCCCCGTGTCCTGCGCACTCTCCGAGTCGGTCTGGACCATGCGCAGGCCAACGTCGTCCATCTTCACGATGAGGGCGACCGCGCCGTACACGACGAAGGTGATGCCGATCGCGACGAGCACGAGGATCACCCCCCGGGTGAACAGCGGTTCGTCGATGACCTCCTTGAGGGAGATCACCATGATCTCGGCGGAGAGGATGAAGTCGGTGCGTACTGCGCCGGTGATCGTCTTCTCCTCGTAGGCCGGTCCCTTGACCGCGACGGGCACGTCGTGATCGTGGTCGTCGCCGGCAATCGCATGCAGGATCTTGTGGACGCCCTCGTAGGCCAGGAACGTACCGCCGCACAACAGGATGATCTCGACGAGCAGCGGTGCGACCTCGGACAGGATCAGCGCTGCCGGCAAGATGAAGATCAGCTTGTTGAAGATCGAGCCGCGTGCGATGCGCTTGATGATCGGGAGTTCGCGTTCGGCGGCGAGGCCCTGGACGTACTGGGGGGTGACCGCAGCGTCGTCGACGACGACACCGGCGGCCTTCATGCTCGCCCGGCCGGCGGCCGCGCCGACGTCGTCGAGCGAGGCCGCCGCGAGCTTCGCGAGCGCCGCGACGTCGTCGAACAGACCAACCAGACCTCCAGCCATGGGACCAGAAGCTAGCGGACCGACCCGCGAGCCCGGCACCCTCGGCGGCCCGATCGAAGTCGAACCTTTTGGCAGTCGAACTGTCGATTGTTACGGTCGGTCCATGGCCGACCATCCCCTCGTCCTCGCCGGGCAGTACGGCTCGCCGTACTCGCTGAAGATGCGGGCGGTGCTGCGCTATCGACACATCCCGTTTCGCTGGGTGTTGCGGGACTCGCGGTGGGACGACCTCCCGGCGCCGCCGGTGCGCCTGATTCCGATGATCGTGTATCCCGACGCCGACGGGAACCACGGGGAGGTGACGATCGACTCCACGCCGCAGATCATGCGACTCGAGGCCGATTTCGAGGGCCGCAGCGTCGCACCGCCGGACCCGGCGCTGCACTTCATCGACTCGCTGATCGAGGACTACGCCGACGAGTGGCTCACCAAGGCGATGTACCACTACCGCTGGACCTACGACGCCGACATCGACAAGGCGGGGAAGCTGCTCCCGCTGTCCGCCGACCTCCAGCTGAACTCCGACGCCGCCCAGCAGAGCTACGACTTCATCACCACCCGACAGATCGGCCGGCGGGAGCTGGTCGGTTCGACCGATCTCACCCAGCCGATCATCGAAGCGTCGTACGAACGTCTCCTCGCCGCGTTGAGCGAGCTGTTGGCGAAACGGGACTTCGTGCTCGGCGATCGTCCGGGCCGGGGCGACTTCGGACTGTTCGGGCAGCTGAGTCAACTGGTCCGGTGGGACCCGACCTCGGCGGCGATCGCTGCGCGCACCGCGCCGAAGGTCGTCAACTGGGTCGACCGCATGGACGATCTCTCGTGGCTGCCGGTCGAGTCCGATCAGGGCTGGGCCGACGTCGCTGACCTCGGCGCGGCGACGCGACTCCTGGAGGAGGTTGGGCGCACCCACGTGCCCTTCCTGATCGCCAACGCAGAGGCCCTCGCCGCGGGAGCCGACGAGGTGGTGGTCGAGATCGACGGCTCGACCTACCGGCAGGCCCCGTTCGCCTACCAGGGCAAGTGTCTGCAGTGGCTCCGGGAGGAGTACGCAGCGCTGAGCGATGCTGACCGCAGCCGCGTCGACGTCGTACTCGAGCGCACCGGCTGCGCGCCGATCATCGCCTGACCGTCAAGCCGGCTGTCGCTCGGCGAACGCCCGCCGCGCCGCCTGCACGTCGACGAGGTGGGACTCGGTCCAGACCCGGATCGCCTCCAGCGGCTCGGTGACGCTCACGCCGAGGGTGGTCAGCGAATACACGACCTGCGGTGGACGCATCTCGACCATCACCTCACGGTGGACGAGTCCGTCCTGCTCGAGTCGACGCAGGGTCTGCGTGAGCATCTTCTGGGTGATTCCGGGAATCGCCCGACGGAGCTGACCGAACCGGTGCGGCTCCTCCTGCAGCTTGCCGATGATCAGGGTCGACCACTTGGAGGCGACCAGTTCCAGCACCCCCCGGCAGGGGCACTCGGCGGAATAGAGGTCGGCCGGATCGTCACATGTGGTTTCCATCAGGTACCTAGACTACGTCCAGGTGCCTTCTTGCACCCGGAAACCCCGTCGGAGATCATGCGGGGCACGGCGGCCGACGACGATCGCGGCTCCGCGCCGACCCTCCCCGCCCCCGACGTCCCCGGAGTCCCCACATGACGACCATCCTGATCACCGGTGCCACCGACGGCATCGGTCTCGAAACCGCGACGCGGCTGGCGGGTGAGGGCCACCGGGTCATCGCCCACGGACGCAGCCCGGCCAAACTCGAGGCGGCGGCCGCGACCATCGCCGGCACCGACGGCGTCGCCGTGGCGACGATCCAGGCCGACCTCTCCGACCTGGAGCAAGTGCGAGGATTGGCGGCGACCATCGCCGATCGGCACGCTGACGTCGAGGTGGTGATCAACAACGCCGGCATCTTCGAGACGCCCCACGTCGAGACCGCCGACGGGCTCGACGTCCGATTCGTCGTCAACACGATCGCGCCCTACCTCCTGACCACCCGCTTGATCCCCGTGCTGCCGTCGACCGGCCGGTTCGTCAACCTCTCATCGGCCGCTCAGGCGCCGGTCGATCTCGACGCGATGGTGGGAGCGCCGGGCCTCACCTCCTTCGACGCCTACGCCCAGAGCAAGCTCGCACTGACGATGTGGAACGCTCAGCTCGCGGCGGACCACCCCGACGGTCCGGTCTTCATCGCCGTGAATCCCGGCTCGTACCTGGGCACCAAGATGGTCAAGGAGGGCTTCGGGGTCGCCGGCAACGACGTCGGTATCGGGGTCGACATCTTGTGCCGCGCGGCGCTGAGCAAGGAGTTCGCCGACGCGTCGGGCCGCTACTGGGACAACGACAACGGACGCTTCGCGGTGCCCTACGTGGATGCGACGAACCCGACCCTCACCCGGGCCCGGGTCGATCGACTGGACACCTTCCTCGCCTGAGCGGCGGCGTCGGTGACGGTCGGCGCATACGGTCGACGCCATGTCGACCCCGCCATCGGACCCGACCGCGGTGATCCTGCGCTCCCTCGACATCGCCCACGACGCGATGCGATGGAAGCTCGACGGGCTCAGCGAGTACGACCTGCGCCGGCCGCTCACGCGCACCGGCACGAACCTCCTCGGCATCGCCAAACACGTCGCCTGGGTCGAGCTCGGCTACTTCGGCGAGGTGTTCGGCCGACCCCACGATCTGAGGCCGCCGCCGAACGCCGACGAGATCAACGCCGACATGTACGCCCGCGCCGACGAATCCGTCGCTGACGTCCTCGACCTCTTCGCCATGGCCCGAGACCACGCCCACCGCACGCTCGATGCGCTACCCCTCGAGGCGGAGGGCCATGTGCCCTCGTGGGGAGCGAACAACCCCGTCACCCTTCATCTCATCGCCGTGCACATGCTGACCGAGCTCCATCGCCATCTCGGACAGATGGACATCTTGCGGGAGGCCCTGGACGGCGCGGCCGGCCATCGTGACGGTGTCGACAACCTGCCCGAGGTCGCCGCGTCCTTCTGGCCCACCCATGTCGCGGAACTCGAGGCGATCGCACGGCACGCGAGCGAGCCGGACCCTCCGTAGGCTCGACGCATGACCGCACGCGCCGCCCGTCCCTACGACCTGATCGTCTTCGGAGCGACGAGCTTCGTCGGCGAGATCCTCTGTCGCTATCTCGTCGACCGCCATGGCACCGACGGTGACCTCGCGTGGGCGATCGCCGGCCGCAATGCCGACAAGCTCGCAGCGGTCGCCGAGTCGACGGGCGCCGACGTCTCTCGGATCGTCGCCGACGCCGCGGATGGCGAGGCGCTGGCCGAGCTCGCCGACTCGTGCCGCGTCGTGATCTCGACCGTCGGTCCGTACGCCCTGTACGGTTCGCCGCTGATCGAGGCGGTCGCCGAAGCCGGCACCGACTATGTCGACCTCACCGGCGAACCCCAGTGGATGCAGCGGATGATCGATGCCCACGCGGCGACCGCCGAGCGCACCGGTGCCCGGATCGTGCACACCTGCGGCTTCGATTCGATCCCCTCCGACCTCGGCACCTGGTTCACCCAACAGCAGGCGCAGGATCGATTCGGTGAGCCCTGCACCACGATCGCGATGCGGGTGAAGGCGATGAAGGGCGGCGCCAGCGGCGGCACGATCGCCAGCATGCTCAACGTCGTCGACGAGACCAAGGCCGACCCGTCGCTGCGCAAGACCCTCGGCAATCCGTACGCGCTCGCGCCGGCCGACATGCGGTCGGGCCCCAAGCAGCCCAACGTGGTCGCCCCGACCCGCGACGCGGCGTCGGGTCAGTGGGTCGGTCCGTTCGTGATGGCCGGGATCAACACCAAGGTCGTCCATCGCACCCATGCCCTGCTCGGCCGCCCGTGGGGCGAGGACTTCCGCTACGACGAGGCGATGCTGATGGGCGATGGCCCTCTGGGAGCGGTCAAGGCCGGCGCCCTGGTCGGCGGCCTCGGGGGCTTCATGGGCCTCGCTGCGGTCGGCCCCGCCCGCCGGCTGCTCGGCAAGGTCCTCCCCGAGCCGGGCGAGGGACCGAGCCCTGAGAAGCAGGAGGCCGGCTTCTACGACATCCGGTTCTACGGGACGACGGCCGCCGGCGACACGATCACCACCAAGGTCACCGGCGACCGCGACCCGGGCTACGGGTCGACGGCCAAGATGTTGGCCGAGAGCGCCACCACGCTGCTCGCCACGAACCGCGGCGAGAAGACCGGCACACCGGGCGGGTTCTGGACGCCGGCGACCGCGATGGGCGACCGCCTCGTCGAGGCCCTCGTCGAGCACGCCGGCCTCACCTTCGACGTCGTCTGAGCGACGGGTCGGCGATCAGCGGTCGGGCCCGGCGTCAGCGGGAGGCGGCGAGCTCCGCTCGCTTGCGGTCGGAGGGTGCCCCGGTCTCGATGTAGACGGCCAGGTCGTCCAGGAGCTCGGGGTACAGCGCGGTGAGTGCCCGCCGCATCGGGATCTCGAAGAGTCGCCCGATCACCGGAAGGGTCTCGATGCGCGGTCCGATCGTCAGGTCGGTCCGGTCGTCGCCGAGGTCGACCATGGTCCAGGTACTCACCACCGAGCGGACGAAGAACGGCAGCCCCTCGACCTCGAACTCGAGCAGCCGGGCCTCGGGATCGACGGTCGTGATCGTGTCCATCAGCCGACCCGACTCGGTGTCGCAGACGCGGTCGACCCCCTCCGCGTCGGTGCCGGGCCGGCACATGGTGGTGCCGAACGCCCATTCGTGACTGTCGGTGAAACCGTCGACCACGACGCGCCACACCTCCTCGATCGGCGCATGGATGGTGCGGGTCTGCTTGATGTCGAGCATGTCGTCGTCCTTCTCGGCGCCACTCTCATTGCGGAACGGCCAGGTTCCATAAGTATGCCAGCACCGCGATACGGAACGCAACGGTTCCGTTGATGGATACGCGGCGGCGCGTGCTCCCGCCCGAGAATCCGCTCAGCGAAGAAAGGCCGATGCGGGCAGGTCGGTCGGGACCAACTCGTAGGCCACCGCCCGTCGCCGGATGCGCTCGATCCGATCGAGATCCACCTCGGTCGGATCGAGCGACCAGCGCAACGTCTCCAGCCAGGCGGCGACGTCGTCGGGGTGGAGGTCGTAGCGCGCCACGACCGTGGCCGCTAGGTCCGCCGTGGCGAAGAGGCGCGCCGCCTCGAGTGCCGCCAACCGCAGCGCCGTGCGCAGGGCGGCGACGGTTTCTGCGGGAGCGTCGGCCCGACAGATCGCGACGAAGCAGGGCCAGGGCGTGGCCTGCACACCGATCCGGCCGAAGGTGCCGTCGCGGACCAGCGGCGCCGTCGTCGCCCGCTCCCACAGGAAAACCTCCGCATCACCTGCGGTCAGAGCACCGATCGCCCCGTCGAGTCCTCCACAGACGACGAACGACGACTCGGTCAGCTCGATGCCGACCTCGTCCGCCAGGACGTGTGCCATCAGATGTGAGCCGCTACCGAACCGCGAGATGGCGAAGCGGTGGTGCGGCGTCAGCCCGTCGGGCACCGTGGCTTCGACGTGCGGGCCCACGTGGATCCCCCAGTCGAGGGGCGACTCCACCCACCAGCCGGCGATGCGGAGCGGCTGCCCTCGCCCGATGGCCGCCATCGCCCCCTCGGTGAGGACGAGCGCGGCATCGACCTCGCCGGACTCGACGGCCGCGGTCATCGCTCCGGTGCCAGCCGGCTCGTCCAGCCAACGGAGATCGATCCCGGCATCGTCGAACGCACCGCGCTCGGCTGCGACGTGCCAGGGCAGATTGAAGTGCTCGGGGACACCCGCGACGGTCAACGACGCTCTGCTCACCCCTTCTGTGTAGCCCGGGCGGCCCGGAGCTCCACATCGACCTCTCGGCGAGGCTCAGACGGTGCGCCGGAGGTCGTCGAGGATGGCGGCGATCGTACGGCGGAACATCGGCCTCGCCAGGCCGCTCAGCACGCCGAGCCTGGCCAGCCGGTAGCTGGCGTCGACTCGCACGTCGGTGGCTCCGTCGCCGCGGTCGGCCAGCGAGAAGGCGAGCTCGGCGCCCGGACGCATCGGCATCGAGGTGGCGTCGATGACCAGCGCGAAGGACGTCGGTCGGTCCCACACGGTGACCCGCTCCTCCATGAAGCCCCCGTCGGCGAGATCGCAGCGGCGCGCCGTGCCGACACCCTCGGTCTGTTCGGTCAGGTAGCGCGAACGAGTGACGCCGTCGGAGATCTGGTCGATCTCACCGAACCGTTCGGCGAGGACGTGCCAGACGGCGTCGGGCGGTGCATCGATCGTGGTCGTGTAGGTGACGGTCGCGGAGCTGGGCATCGGGGCCTCCTCATCGTGGGACGATCGTGTCGTCGTTCGAGGACCGTCGATTTCGACATCCGTCGAGCGGTCAGGACGCCACGGGCAGCGAGACCACCACCCGTGCGCCACCGAGCGGCGAGTCCCGGATCTCCGCATCGCCCCCGTGGCGACGGGCGATCGCCCGCACGATGGCCAGGCCCAGACCCGTGCCCCCGTCGTCGCGGGCCCGCCCTTCGTCGAGTCGCACGAACCGTTCGAAGACCTCCTGCCGGGCATCCGGAGCGATGCCAGGGCCGTCGTCGTCGATCTGGAGCTCGACCGCTCCGACGACCGTCTCGAGCCGGACATCGATACTCGACCGTCGGTAGCGGGCCGCGTTGTCGAGCAGGTTGACGACGACGCGCCGAAGCTCGGATGCTCGACCGACGACGACCACGGCGGTGGGGATGTCGAGCTCGATGTGGGCGCGCGCCGAATGACCGGCGACCACCTCGGCGACCAACGCATCGAGCGCGACCGGCTCGCCGGCCGGGCCTTGGGGCGCACGTGCGAGCTGGAGGAGGTCGTCGACCAACGCCTGCATCCGGTCGAGCTCGTCGACCACCTGAGGTGGGTAGGCCGAATCCGGGGCATCGCCGGCGGCGAGCTCGGCCGCCATCCGAGCGGTCGCGAGCGGGGTCTTGAGCTCATGGGATGCGTCCGCCACGAACTGCTGCTCGCGTCGCATCCCGCCCTCGATGCGGTCGAGCATGTCGTTGATCACCTGGGCGATGGTGTCGACCTCGTCGTCGCCACCGCGATGCGTCACGCGCCGGTCGAGGGTGGCGGTGTCGATCGCGGCGGCCTCGGCGGCGATGCGTCGGGTCGGCGCCAGCGCCCGCCCGACCAGGATCCACGTGCCCAACCCCGACACGAGCACGAGCAACGGCCCGATCGTCAACGCGGCACTTCGGGCGGCGTCGGCCGCTTCGGACACATCGGAGATCGCGTCGTTCGCGGCCTGGATCAGCTCGAACCGTTCGCCGCCCTGCCCGCTCACCAGCTCGGCGATCTGCTGCGTGCCGGCCTCAGCCACCTCCCGCAGGTCCTCCTCGTCGAGTTCGTCGCTCTCGACGACCACGCCTCGAAGCTCACCGGTGCCCGAGTCGATCGTGAACCCGCCGATCGAGTCCCCCTCGGGATCCTCGAACGACTGCAGGTTGACGAACACGTCGCCCACGTCGTCGACCTCGAGCACCAACAGGTACTCCTCGCCGTCGAGCCGGAACTGGGCGTCGTCCTCGCCGAGTTCGAGCAGCGACAACCCCTCGACGTCGGCGGTCACCGCGCTCAGGCTTTCCTGCCCGGCCTCGACGAGACGGTCGGTCACGAGCCGGATGAACAGCCAGCCGAACGCGAAG
Organism: Actinomycetota bacterium; assembly: GCA_039193795.1. GTDB lineage: Bacteria > Actinomycetota > Acidimicrobiia > Acidimicrobiales > Aldehydirespiratoraceae > UBA11606. Next base: position 106,748 of record JBCCWI010000002.1, read on the forward strand.
ACGATCACCGTCGAGGTGGCGACGGCGACGGCGGTGACCCGGAAGCGGATCGAGCCCGGGCGCATCGATCAGGCCGTCGTCTCGGGCTCGGTCGCGAGGCGATAGCCCGCACCGCGAACGGTCTGGATCGACTTGAGGCCGAAGGGTTCGTCGACCTTCTGGCGCAGGTACCGGATGAACACCTCGATCACGTTGGACCGGTGGTCCTGCTCATAGCCCCACACCTCGTCGTAGAGGGTCTGGCGGCTCACCACCTGGCCCTCCCGACTGGCCAGGGCGAGGAGCAGATCGAACTCGGTCGTGCTCAGGTCGATCGCCGTTCCGTTGCGGCGCAGCGACCGGCTCGCGGTGTCGATCTCCAGACCGCCGGCGTGGAGCACCTGTTCGGTCGAGCGGCCGGTGCGGCGGACGAGGGCTCGCAGGCGGGCCGCCAACACGTCCAAGCTGAACGGTTTGCGCAGGTAGTCGTCGGCGCCGATGTCGAGGGCTTCGGTCTCGTCGAGATCGCCGTCCTTCGCGGTCAGCATCAGGATCGGGGTCGTCACGCCGGCGGCCCGGAGCTCGCGGCACACCGCGAAGCCGTTCATCCCGGGAAGGAGGATGTCGAGCAGGATCGCGTCCCACGTCTCGGTCGACCCTCGCTCGAGACCGGCGATGCCGTCATGCACCGCCTCGGATCGGATGCCGGCGCGGGCGAGCCCGTCGGCGACCAGGGCCGCCAGACGGGTCTCGTCCTCGATGATCAGCACCCGCACGGATGCTCCGATGATCGCTGCGCGCCGAGGTCAGTCGTCATGACGATCATCATCATCGCCGTCGGCGGCGACGATGGCGCAGACCGTCGACCAGACGTCGTCGACCCGGCCGACCTCGTCGCGGTCGGCGGCGCAACGTTCGAAGAGCTCGTCCAGCGCCGAATCGTCGGCCTCGAGCCGCTCCAGCGCCGCCTCGACGATGCGGTCGATCTCGTCGAAGACGTCGTCCTCACCGGTCTCGACGGAGTTGGTCTCGCCGTCGGTGGCTCGGGCGACGCACACGAGACCGAAGGGATCGTCGGCTTCGCGCTCGTCGCCGTCGCACCACTCGGCGAGCTCCGCGACCGTCTCGTCGTCGGCGGTGGCGAGCACGCCACGGAGATCGGCGAGCGTCCGGGCCACGAGCTCGTCGACCGAGTCGACGGGCTCGAGATCACCGCGAGCGTTGTCGCGTTCGTCCTCGTCGTCACCCTCTTCCTCGTCGTCGAGTTCGTCGCCCTCGCCATCGTCCTCGTCGCCCTCGCCGCCGTCGTCCATGGCACCGAGGCCGGGCACGTGGGTCATGGTCGGAAGGGGCGCCGGCGAGCCGACCAGACCGTTCGTGACCCGGGGGTCGGGCCGAGCGTCGCCCGGCACACCGTCGCTCGACGGGGAGAAGAGTCCGAGCCCGTCCCACGTCACCCGATCGGCCTTCTGCGGCTCACCGGTCGGGCCGTCCTCGGCGGTCGACGGGTCGACGCCGTCGCCGTCGCCGTTGGCGTCATAGGCCAACACGACGTTGCGGCGGCTGTCCTCACGTCCGGCGAGATCGGTGCCCGTCAGCGGAGCGAAGGTGAAGCGCTCCATCTCGAGCGACCGTTCGGTGTGCAGCGGGTTGTGGATCAACACGTCGGTGGTCGCCGCCGTGGTGAGGTCCCGTACCGTCCACAGCCCGTGCCGGGGGGCGAGGAAGCCGACCTCGAAGTTGCGGAGATCGACGTTCTCCACCGAGCCGGGCCCGAAGGTGGCGTCGTTGTTGAGGTCGAGGCCGACGCCGACGGCCGCCGTGTGCCCGAAGTTGTGCACGAAGGGTTCGGCGGTACCGATCGCCCGGATGTTCTTGAGGTTGAGCCGCTCGTTGTAGTTCATGAGCACGCCGTCTCGAACGTCCCAGGTGGTGATGCCGTCGATCGTGGGCTCCAGGCTCTCGATGTAGGCCATCGGCGGCACGTCGGGGTCGTTCAGGTAGCTGGCGCCGTGGATGTAGCGAGCCCGGAAGCCGACGGTCGAGCCGTAGGCGGTGTTGTCACGCACCTCGCCGAGCGGGGCCCACCAGACCTCGATCGTGTCGCGATCGGGGATCAACGAGGGATCGGGCAGGGTGTCGACCCGAACGCTGGAGACCCGGCCGAGGTCGGCTTCGGCGAGCGCTTCGCTCCACCAGATGATGCCGTGGGCCGACGAACCGGCCGACACGTTGCCGATCACGTCGATGCGGTTGCCCTGGAACCAGAAGCCGTCACCGTCGACGCCGAAGTCCTGGCGATCGGCCCGCAGGTCGGGGTCGATGGCGCCACCGTCATGCAGCCGGAAGTTCGGCATGACGGTGCGGATGGCGATGTTGTCGATCCAGCGGCCGGTCTCGTCACCGGCCTCGGTGAAGAAGCCGGCGCCGGCGTTGTCGTAGGCGACGTTGCGCAGGAAGTCGACATGGCTCGAGTGGTTGGTGAACGCCCAGCCCGGGTCGCCGGTGACGACCGAGTCGGCCACGACGCCCGGCGTGGTGCGGGGGTCGGCGCCGCCACGGTGGAAGTGGACGGTGTAGCGACCCCGGACGTTGTCGCCGCCGAGTAGCTCGAAGGTGCCGTCCCAGCCGACCGCACCCGGTTCGATCTCGTCGAACTGGACGTCGGTGAGTTCCCGGGACTTGTCGGTGCGGCCCATGTCGGAGAAGCGAGCGCCGCGGATCTGCGCGTCGAGGGTGTGCATCACCATCAGGTGACCGCGGCGGTCGATCTGCGCGTTCTCCGAGGAGAACCGGACGTTGCGGGTCAGGTTGGCGACGTACAGGTCGAGATCCGCCGCCGGCGGCACGTGATCGCGCTGCAGCGGTTCGGCGAAGCGGACGGTAGTGCCGTCGACGCTGGTGACGATCCGCAGTTCATCGCTGGTCGCACCGTTGGTGCCGGTGATGACGATCTCGTCGCCGGCGTCCCAGCCGACGAGCGGACCGTTCACATCGATGCTGGTGTCTCCGGCCCGCGGGAAGCTGGTGACCGTCGTGCGGTGGGTGACCTCGCTGCCCTGGACGACGGTCGTGCCGTGCAGGAGCGCACCGCGGGAGATCAGACTCGGGTCCTCGGTGCGATCGATCGGGCCGTCGTCGGCGAATTGGATCGACGCGACGACGTCCTCGGCGATCGGCTGCTCCGGCGTGCCGACCTCGAGGGTGCCGCTCGGCATGGTGACGAGCGTGTCGACCTTGAGCTCGGTGTCGACGCCGGTGGCGAAGCGGAGGGTGCCTTCGACACCGATGCGCTCGATCTCCGGGTCGAGGGTCGTGTCGACGGTGACCGTCACACCGGCCGGGATGTGCACGAAGCTCCCCGTGCCGGGAGCGTCACCGCCCCAGGTGTCGGCGGAGCTCCAGTCACCGCTCGCGGCGGCGACGTGGGTCGCGTTCGCGGGGTCGACCAGCGTCATGACCGCGGCGTGGGACTGTCCGTCGGCGGCGTGGTCGTGGCCACCGGTCGACGTCGTCGACATCGAGCCGTCGTCGTGGCTGTCGTGGTCGTGGGTGTCATGGTCGTGCTCGTCGACCATCGCCGCGTCGTCGGCGGCGGGCACGATGGCGATCTGGGCGTCGCCGGTAGGGAGGGCCTGGTCGTTCGAGTCGCTCCCGCAGGCGATCGCTCCGAGGGAGAGCAGGGCGGCCAATCCGAAGACCGCGGCCCGTTGGGGGGTTCGGGATGTGTTCGTCATGTCACGACCCTGCCGGTCGTACATGAAACGAACCTTGGAACGGTTCGAGCCCGCCGATCCGGGCACTACATTCCGACGATGGCGCACGTCGAAGTGGCCGTCATCGGCAAGGGACTCATCGGTACGGCGGCCACCCGGCACCTCGCAGAAGCGGGGCGATCGGTCGCCCTCATCGGGCCCGACGAGGCTGCGGACCGCCGGACGTTCCCCGGTCCGTTCTCGAGCCACGGCGACGAGGGTCGTATCACCCGGATCGGCGATTCGGATGTGAGCTGGGCCCGATGGGCGGCACGGTCGATCGACCGATACGCCGACATCGAGCGGCGCTCGGGGATCGGCTTCCATCATCCGGTGGGGGTCGTGGTGGCGTGGCCCGGCCTGGAGGAGTGGGACGCGGTCGGCCGGGCGGCGGGTGCCGACATGGCCGCCGTCGACGCCGCATGGGTTCGTCGCGAGACCGGCATCGTCGTGCCGGAGGGTCCGATCCGCTTCGAGCAGGGCCCGGCGGGGTTCATCAATCCCCGCGGGCTCATCGCCGCCCAGACCATGCTCGCATCGAGTGCAGGTGCCGCCGTCATCGCGGACACGGCGACGGCGCTCACGAGATCCAACGGGTCGTGGACGGTGACGACGTCGGCGACGAGCGTGACGGCGGACCGTGTGGTCGTCGCGACCGGTGCCTTCGGCCGGGAGCTGCTGGACGAGCCGGTACCGGCGACGCCGTTCGCCCGGACCGTTGCCCTGATCGAGTTCACCGAGCCCCTCCCCGGCCGTCGGGCGACGCCGGCCCTGGTCCTCGCTGCGCCCGAGACCGATCGCCTCGACCAGATGTATTGGGTCCCGCCGGTTCGGTACCCCGATGGACGCCTGCGCTTGAAGGCCGGCGGCACCCACGTCGACGACGTCCCGATCGAACCGGGACGACTGGTCGAGTGGTTCCGGTCCGACGGCGACCCGGAGGAGGTGGAGGCCCTCGTGCAGTCGGTTCGCGCCGCGCTCCCCGACGCTGCGATCGCCTCGGTGCGCAGTGCGCCGTGCGTCACGACCCGAACCGCCACGGGCTACCCACTCGTGGAAGCACTCGATTCCGGTCTCGTCCTCGCGCTCGGCGGGAACGGGCAGGCGGCGAAGTCCTCCGACGAACTGGGCCGACTCGCCGCCGAGCTCGCGGTGGACGAGCCCGTGCACACATGAGCTCGAACCGTCGGCGGTGTCGACGATGCTGACCGGACGACGCATCGCCCCGCTGACGGCCGCCGACGTCGATTCGGTGCATGCACTGTCGAGGGCGGTCGGGTGGCCGCACCGCCGAGCTGACATCGAGATCGCGCTGGACCTCGGTCGACCGTGGGGAGCCTTCGACGAGGTGGGCGGCCGGCTGATCGGAACGGCGTCGTGGTGGCCGATGGGTGAGCGAGCTGCACGGGTGGGCCTCGTCATCGTCGACCCGGCCGCCCAGGGTCGAGGTGTCGGACGGGCGCTGATGGACCGGGTCATGGCCGACGTCGAACGACGAGCCGTTGCCCTGCTGGCCACCGAGCCGGGCCGCCCCCTGTACGAGTCGCTCGGGTTCGAGCGGGTCGGCTCGAGCCAACGTCACGTCGGCGACTGCCGGGTCGAGCCGACGATTGACGGTGCCGTCGGACGATTGGAGCGCAGCCACACCGACGAGGTGATCCGCCTCGACGCCCGAGCGCTGGGAGCGCCGCGACCGGCGATCGTCGAGCACCTCGTCTCGGTGGGCGACGGCGTCGTGCTGCGCGCCGACGACGCGATCGTCGGGTACGCAGTGCGCCGTCCGTTCGGCACTGGGCACGTGATCGGGCCGATCGTCGCCGGGACCGAGGACGCCGCGACCAGCCTGCTCCTCGCCCTCGCGGAGCCCGGCATGATCCGGGTGGACCGTCCAACCCACGCCGACCACCTCGGGACGGTGCTCGATCGGATCGGCCTACGAGCCGAGGAGACATCACCGATCATGACCCGAGGAACCTGGCCGGGCGCACGGTCGGCCGTGAGCACGTACGCGATGGCCAGCCACGCCTGGGGCTGAAGCTCGACGCTGCGCCGGTCCGGCCAGCGTTCACGGAATCTTCAGCATGGATCCGCCAGGTTCAACGCCATGACGAACGATCCACGTACGCAACGCCTCGTCGGCGCGGTCATCGGGATGACCGTGATCGCCGCCGGATGCTCGACCACCGTCATCGAACCGGATCCCGAGACGATCGGGCAACCGGCGATCACCGATGCTCCGGCCGATGACGAGAACGCAACGCAGGACCCGCCTGCCGACGATCCGACCTCGACCTCGGTCCCAGCGGATGGCGAACTCCAACTCTTCACCGACTCGTTCGGCTGGTTCGAGATCGACCGGTCGCAGGTGGAGGTCTACACCGAGGGGCACTTCGCGTACTGGTGGGACGCCCGGTTCGACTCGCTCGAGCAGGCGAAGAGCCTGGCGGCGGTCGCCGCCGAGGTCCAGGCCGACCTGTCCGCGCTCGGCGTGGGCCCGCCCGGCGCGCATGCGGCCGGCTACTACACCAACGTGTTCCTGCATCGCGGCGACGACGACGTCTTCCCCGGCTTCTTCGGCAACGGCACGGGGTACGAGGGTGACGACGAAGGGGGCGGGCCGGTCTTCGCCTATCTGGCCTATCCCTTCGACGAAGAACTGGCGGCCAACCGGGTCAACCTCTTCCACGAGTTGTTCCACGTCTTCCAGGGCACCAAGACCTACGACGGCGTCGCACTCGACGACATCGACGGCCCATTCGAACGGGCGTGGATCGTGGAGGCGATGGCCGAGTGGTACCAGATGTCGCGGGTGGGGCACGAGCAGGACCGTGCGTTCGAGAACGTCCACTCGATCGCCGCTTCACCCGAGCTTCCGCTGTGGACCTTCTTCCCTCGTGTCGACACCGAAGGCGGCGCCTTCACCGAAGCGGAGGCCGAGGCGCTCGACTACGCAGCGGGCATCCGCCAGTACGCGAACGGTGCGTTCCTGTACTACCTCACCGACGTCGTGGGGGTCGATGCCGAGCTCCTCCTCGAAGCTATGTATCTCGACCCCGACCGCACGCCGCAGGAGATCCTCTCCGAGCGACTCGGCGCCGACACGTTCCGGGCCCACTACACCGCCTGGGCGGCCGGCAACGCAGCGGGCTTCGACTATGTGACGCCCGCGCAGGCGGAACGAGCACGGGCCACGTTCGAGTCGTTCACCGACACCGCACCCGCCGGCGCCCTTCGCCCGTTCGCCATCGACCTCGACGGCGCGGCAGCCGTCGGCAGTCACATGCCGGTCGAGTCTCATCGACCCGGCGCCTGGGCCTACAACGTGGCACGGGTGAGCAACCCGCAGCCGGGCGGTTCGACCTTCGCCCTCACCGGCGACCCGACCGGCAGCGCGGGAACACCCTCGCACTTCGAACTCCGCATCGTCATCCGATCCGACGACGGATCGACGCGACAGGTCGACGCGACGATGGCGGACGATCGCAATGGATCGGTGACGGTCGACGTCGGGCGCGACGACGTCGAGGTCCTCGTCGTCATCGCATCGACCCCGGACTCCTTCGTGGGCGAGACCGAGACGTTCGGCTACTCGCTGTCGATCGACGCCTAGCCGACCGCACGGACGACGGGACGACGAGATGACGACACGAGAGACGCTCAGGAGATGGTGGTTGGCGGTAACGCTCGCCGTCGCACTACCCGCATGCGCCACGGATGGCGCCGACCCGGTGGAGACCACGCCGGCTGCACGGTCGACGCAATCCGCCGACGACGACACGCTGCGAGTGTTCCTGCTCGCCGGGCAGTCGAACGCCGGCGGCTACGGCTTCGCCTACGACCGTGCCGGAGGGCAGGAGGAGCGCGTCACCTCGATCGAGTACCTGCTCGCCGACGACCCCGACCCTCGGGCCTATCGAGCATCGATCACCGCCGACGGCTCGTACCCGGTCCTCGCCGATCTGGACGAGTCGTGGTTGGAACCGCGCGACGACGTGTGGGCCGTTGCGTATCGATCCGACGCCGGGATCTCGCAGCCGGTTCTGGCGACGCCCTCCTCGCCGGCCACCGACGAGGCTCGCGGCGTGCAGCCGTTGAGTCCCGGCTTCGGCCTCGACGACTTCCACGCCGCCTCGTTCGGCCCTGAACTCGCGATGGGCCACCGCCTGGGGCAGCAGCTCGAGGCCCCCGTCCTCATCGTGAAGTCGACTGCGGGAGGAACCAGCCTCGCCGAGGAGTGGCGCTCGGCCCTCGCGGCCGAGGACCGCGGTGGCGCCGTGGGCGCGAGCTACACCAACACGGTCGCGGCGCTTCGCCAGACCCTCGATGCCCTCGAGGCCGACCTGGCCGACGACGGCGTGCTCAACCGCTACGGCAACGCGACCGACTTCGTGGTCGCCGGTCTCGTCTGGGTACATGGCTGGAACGACCACCTGGAGGCGGCGTTCGTCAGCGAGTACGAGGCGAACCTCGTCGATCTGATCGAGTCGATTCGCCAGACACATCCTCGAATCTCCGACGCCTTGCCCGTCGTCGTCGTCGAGTCCGCCGATCGGGATTCGGCGATGAACGCTGCACGAACCGGCGCGGTGGCGGAACTCAACGACCGAACCGCAGGATCCGCCGTGTTCGTCGAGACCGGCGACCTGCTCGATCGGGGACTCGGGCCGGAGCCGGCCGACCGGACATGGAGTGACACGCTCGACTTCCACTTCCACGGCAAGGCCGAGAACTACCTCGAGCTCGGTTGGCGGGCCGCCGGAGCGCTGATCGATCACGATCATCTCGGGTGACGGATCGCGACGGCGCCCGCAAAACGACAGCGGCCCGGTCCTGGAGGACCGGGCCCTGGTTGGTGGCGGGGGCAGGATTTGAACCTGCGACCTTCGGGTTATGAGTTGCTGAGAGGCCTTGCTACCGGATGCCGTCCTGTACCAGAAAGTGCCGTTGACCAGGGATTTTGCGGATCCGGCATGCCAGCTTGTCGCGGCGGATACCCACCGATCTCAACCCGTCCGTTAGAAGATCCGTTAGAAGGGAGGCGAGGCCCACGTCCCGAAGCCAGTTTCGGGATTGAGGTCAAGCTTCCGGTTGATTCTCGCTGGTCAGGATCAAGCCCAGCCGCCGAGCGCACCCCTGCGCTTCCAGCCGCTCCTGAGTGCGAAGAATCTCTGCTCGGGTGGGAGCCGCTAGTGCGAAGCCGGCGGCCGCAACGCCCCCACCGAGGAGGTATGGCAGAAGCGAGACCGAGAGAAACGTCGCCACAATTCCCGCCAATGCGGGGACTTGGGCGGCGGCCATCTGGGCAAAGAATCGATCGGTGTAGGCACCGAGGAGTTCCTTGTCGGACCCGCATGCCAGCGTTCGCCGACGAATCAGTAGCACGCCCACGAAGGAGGCCAGGCCGATAGCTGCAGTCACGGCTATCGACCACACGGCCGGGGACGTCGATTCCCTCTCGGTCGAAGCGAGCGCGACCGCTACCCACAGGAGCCCGAGCAAGGCCACTGCGAACGCCGCCAAAATCTTTCGGACCAGCACAAGTGGCGACTCGGGATCACCATCGGAACGCCTATCCAGCAGCCGGCCGACGAAAGGAACGAGCGTTGCACCGCGTCGAAGCGGACCCGACCACCCCGGATCCTTGAAGTCAGCACCGCCGTCCATCGCGAGACGGTACACCGACCTCAACGGCGGGGACCCTGAGGCAAAGCCACCGCAAGCTCCCGGGTCTGATCGTGCGAGTAGCTGAGGATCTTCTCCTGCGACGAGCGCTTGCGGGTCAGGCCCGCAGTAGCGGCCTGGTTCGCTGCTTGCTCTAGCCGTTTCATGCGCAGCGACGCGCACGGTCCCGCGGCGCAGATGCGGCAGGTCCACACCAATGCACCACGCGGGTGCAACCTGCACGCCAACCCCAAGCCAACCTTGCCGCCAAGCCGTCGCTTTGGGATCGAGGGTTGGCCCGAGCAGCGTGTGACACGATCCCAGGGTGATGCGGGATGTGCTACTCGAGCGTGCGGAACGGCAGCTAGGGGCTGTCCGCGCTCGCCCGGAGGAGGTCGCTGCCGCGTTTCAGGCGGGCAAGGACTCGATGAAGACCGAGATCGTGGCTCTCGACGCCACGCTGTCGGAATGGGTCGAGTTCATGTCGAGGTTGACGTGGCCAGCCACAAGGTTCGGCTTGGTTGCTCGCGGCGAGTGGACCCTCGTTCATGGAAACCGCCGCGGCGGCCCAGACTTCGCTGATGAGCAACGCCGACTCGGATTCCACCTGCCAGTCGAATCGATCCGTGTCGTGGACACGACGAGGACTCACCGGGAGACAAACGGGTACCGGGTGCCGATCAACTACACCGCTCGGATGCTGTCGATTCAGAACGGACGGGACCCGGTTCGGTCGATCACGTGCGCAGACGACGGTGGACGGTGGGTATTCGAGACTGCAGGGACGCCGCTGCCCGTCGAAGCAGACTTCGACTACGGCGCTCGGCTCAAACGCGCTCGGTTCACGTCAGACAACCTGCAGGCTGTTCTCTCCACCTACCAGATCGACTCTCAGCATCGACGCCTGACCGAGAGCGACCGGTTCGTGCTTGTGACGGAGATCCCTCAAGACAAGGAATGGCGAGCGAAGATCGAGTCCCTCGCTTGCTCGATCGCCGAGGACGAAGATCCCGCTCACGGCTACTTCCTTCGCGCACAGTCGTGGATTCGATACATGAGCACACACGCCGAGAGTGCTGTATTCGATCTCACGAAGGCGCAGCTCCTCAACCCGGAGTACGAGCGACTATGTCGCAAGCCGCTCAGACAGGCGCGACGAACGCTCGGAAGGGCCGAATTCGAGCGTGCGACAGACCAGGCCGCCGAGTCCCTAGCTCGATGGCGCACCGGCTGAGCAAGCCAAGCCGACAGCAGAGCCTTGCGGCGCGCCGCCGCCCGCCGCCGCGCCAACCCGCTCCGATCCTGACGAAAATGACGGAGACACGTATGGAGGTTCCGCGATGCGGAACCTCCGGGAACATCGCCGTCAACCTGACGCTCGACGCGCCAACCGCACAAATCCGCCGCGATCCAACGCGCGAGCCAACCTCGACGCCAACGTGGGTTGGGGACACTCGATGCATGAGACGACGGCGCCAACGTGGCTGCACCCGGCCAACCCCACCGATTCCCCGGCTCGGACCGCCGAGACCATCCCCGGCTGATCGTCACACCCTTCGTCTACGACTGGAACCAGACCGGCGTCAACGTCGACAGACCCGAAGGAGGGGCACATGCGGGGACACATAGCGAAGAAGGGCAATCGCTACTACGCCGTCATCTACGAGGGCATCAATCCGGCGACCGGCAAGCCGAGGCATCGCTGGCACCGCGCCGGTGCGACCCGCAGGGCAGCCGAGAAGGTCCTCGCCGACCTGGTCAAACGGATGCACGACGGCGACTACCGAGCACCGGACAAGATCACCCTCGCCGACTACCTGCTCGAGCGTTGGCTCCCGTCGAAGCGGACCCGGGTGAAGCCGTCCACGGCCAGCTCCTACGAGCGCAACATCCGGCTGCACATCATCCCGAACATCGGCCGCATCCCACTGCAGCGCCTCCAGCCCGAGGACCTCGACGAGCTCTACGTACAGCTCCTCACCAGCGGCAAGCGAAACGGGGCCGGCGGCGGACTGTCGCCGAAGTCGGTGCGCAACGTCCACGCAACCATCCAGAGCGCGCTCACCGACGCGGCGCGTAAGGGCACCGTCATCCGCAACGTGGCCGACCTGGCCGACCCGCCATCGATCAGCAGCAGCGGTCGATCGATGAACGTCTGGACCGGCGACCAGCTCCGTATCTTCCTCGCAGCCATCTCCGACCACGACCTCCACCCGCTCTACTTTCTCGCCGCCTCCACCGGCATGCGCCGCGGTGAGTTGGCCGGCCTCGTGTGGCGCAGCGTCGACCTCGACGCGGCACGGCTGACTGTCAGCCAGCAGGTCGTGTCAGTCGAGTACAACCTCCTCGTCGACGACCTCAAGACCGAGACAAGCCGACGCACGATCGACCTCGACGAGCACACCGTCGCGATGCTCCGACGGCACCGCCGTCAGCAGCTCGAACAACGCATAGCCACCGGCCGGCGAGACGACGGCTTCGTGTTCGCCAAGGCTGACGGCTCCCCCGTTCATCCTGACCTGATCAGCCAGACCTTCGAACGCACCGTCGCCCAACTCGACGTGCCCCGCATCCGACTACACGACCTGCGCCACACCCACGCAACGATCCTGCTGCAGCAGAACGTTCACCCCAAGGTCGTAAGTGAGCGCCTCGGCCACAGCAGCATCGCCTTCACCATGACCGTCTACCAACACGTAATGCCCGGCATGCAGGCCGAAGCCGCGGCGACCTTCGGGGCGGAGGTGTTTGGCAAGCCTTGACGGAGCCATGTCAATGACGCGATTCATCGCGTCATTGACATGATTTAATGGTGTCAAGATGACGTTGACGCGATTTAAACTACGCAGTGACGCGATTCAACAAGTCGACGGGCGCCAATGCTGATCGAGAACTACCACCACACGCCTGCGATGGAGGAAGCGCTCGAGCGAATCGCTGAAGCCCGTTCGCTTCTAGAGGCACACCTCGACCAGCCAGAAGACTGGCACGGCGTGATCCGTCGACAGGTCCTCGCCGCCGTAGTCCACTACTCGACAGCCATCGAGGGCAACATCCTCACCCGCGACCAGGTCGAGTCCATCATCGCCGGCGAAGCGATCGAGGTCCCCGAGAAGGATCGCATTGAAGCGCTGAACTACTACCGCGCAATGAGATGGTCTCAGACGAGGGCTCAGGATCCGCAATGGAAGCTCGGGCACGAGACAATCCTCACGCTCCACTTCATGGTGGGCACGGACCTCGGCTCCGGCTACGAGCCCCTCGGGCAGTACCGGCATGGACAGAACACCGTCCAAGATCGCAGAACCGGCGAGGCGATCTTCTGGCCTCCCCGGCCCGCCGATGTTCAGGATCTGATGACGGAGTTCATCAGGTGGGTGCGGCAGCGGTCGGACTCCCCAACCAACCCCTACATCGTCAATGCGCTTGCGCATCTCAACTTCGTTGCCGTCCATCCGTTCTCGGACGGCAACGGACGAGTCGCTCGACTCCTCTGCTCACTGCTTATGATGCGCGAGGGCTACAAGGCACAGGCGTTCTGGTCTCTTGAGCAGTTCTTCGGTGAGAACGCAGAGGAGTACGGGCGCGTGATCTCTAGTGCCCTTGGTCCCCGCTGGCAGCCAGACCGCGTCGATGCAACGGCCTGGATCGAGTGGTACTTGAATGCCGTCGCCACGCAGGTCTCGACGGCTGAGCTTGCGGTCCGACGATCCGTCGCCGAATTCGCTGCGGTGGTCGGTGCGCTGTCGGCTAGTGGGAAGCTCCCGGTCAACCCAGAGATGGCGCCGCGAACAGTGATTCCGGTCTGGCTTGCGGTCACCGGGGGAAGAGTCACGCGGCGACAACTTGCTCGATACACAGACGTCTCGGACGAAACGCTCAGCCGCGACCTCCGCCGACTCAGTCAAGAATCTCTCCTCGAGCGGACAGGCAAGGGCAGAGGAGCTGCGTACCTGCCAGGACCAACCGTGGTCGGTTGGGGCTCATTCGACGACCTCGTCGAGATCGCACTCACCGGTGGAATCGAGGCGGTGATGGATCACTTCGACGGCCCCGAGCTCCGGCTCTTCGAGTAGCTCAGCACCGTGCAGGGATTGGTTCGTTAGAAGATCCGTTAGAAGATCTGCCGGAGAACGACGAAGCCCTGGCCTCAGCAACGCTGTGACCAGGGCTTTCTTGGTGGCGGGGGCAGGATTTGAACCTGCGACCTTCGGGTTATGAGCCCGACGAGCTACCACGCTGCTCCACCCCGCAGAGAGCACGTTAGCGATGTTCCTGCGGTTCCCCAACCGGTCAGGTTGCGGCCTGCGCCGAGTCGGGATCGACGATCCACCCGCTGACGTCGACGGCCTCGAATGCGCTGCCGGGGACCGTCTTGATCTCGTGGAGCACGTCGTCGTCCCAGCGCGGGTCCGGCGCACCCGACACGAACCAGGACGATCCGTTGTCGGCGAGCACGATGCCGTAGGTCTGCATCGCCTCGAGGATCACCCGCGCGTGGTCGGAGAATCCCGAAACGTCGAAGTCGGCGGCGAGACGGAACCGCTGCCCCATCGGAGGCACGGCCGACGATGACGACGAGCCCGCCTGATGGCGAGCCGGCCAAACGTAGGCGTCGCGGGTGACCGGCGCGGTGACGCGGATCGCGTGGTCGATCGACCCCGACGCGACCTCGTCGTAGGTGACCAGACCGGGGAGGATCGGCATGCCGGCGGCGTCGGCGGAGGTCCACCCATCGGGTCGCAGGCCGTTCGAGGTCAGGTCGTAGCGGGCACCGGAGGCCGCATGCCAGGAGCCGCCGATCGGCGCCGCATCGAACAGCTCGTAGAGCACACACGACTCCCGGTCGATCGCGATGACGTGCCGATCGCCGGTCGCGGCGGGACCGCCTTCGATCGGCGCGTCGAGCGGCACCGGCCAGGGGCCCGGATCGCTCTCGTCGCCGTAAGCGGTGTAGACGACGTCGATCAGCGGGGTCGCGGCGTTCACCTCGACGAACGGGATGCCGATCGGCGCTCCCGAACCGGGCGGCCACTCCCCCGAGCCGAAGTCGGGATGGAGGGTCGAGCCGGCGCCGATCGTCGCGACCCACGCGTCGGACGAGGGATGCACCGGCGCATCGGTGACCGGGGTGTTCCAGTAGTTGTCGGCCGGGAAGAGGGTGCAGTCCGATGGCGTCGGTTCGATCGGATCGAGTCCGAGCGCCCGCATGAGGAACGTCGCCATCTGGGCGCGGGTCACGGCCTGGTCCGGACAGAACCGGTCGGGCGCGCACCCCACCGTGATCTCCGCCGCCCGCAACCGCTCGATGTCGTCGAAGAACGTCCCCGCCGTGTCCACGAACCCCGACGACACCTCCGCCGCCGGCAACCCCAACGCCCGCACCAGAAACGCCGCCATCTGCCCCCGCGTCACTGCATCATCCGGGCAGAACCGATCCGGCGCACACCCCACCGTGATGCCCTCCGCGGCGATCGCCTCGATCGCACCCTCGTGGCTCGACCCGTCGTCGTCGACGAAGCGTCCCGCCGCCAGCGCGGGGGCGGTCGCCGCGAGGCTTGCGAGCACGGCGAGCATGACCAACGACGACCGAACTCGAACCTGCATCCCGATGACTCCTCGCAGAGAAGCCCGCGGGAGAAGTCTCGCCGAAGACCGACGACCGCGGGCACCACCCACCGGGTTCATCGGCAGTCTGCGCCGCCTGCTGGAGCGGCGATGCCGAAGTCGCCCCGACGCGATCGGTGCGCCAAGATGTCGCCATGAAGATCAGCACCACCATCGGATTCGACGGCGACCCCCAGCGCCTCGTGCAGCAGGCCAAGGACTTCGAGTCGGCCGGCGTCGACCTCCTCTGGGGCGCGGAGATCTACGGCTACGACCTCGTGTCGACGCTCGCCTTCCTCGCCGCCAACACCGAGCGCGTCGAACTGATGACGGGCATCATCCCGCTCTACTCCCGCAGCCCGGCCCTCATCGCCCAGACCGCCGCGACGATCGACGCCCTGTCCGGCGGCCGGTTCGTGCTCGGTCTCGGCACATCGGGCCCCCAGGTCATCGAGGGATGGCACGGTGTGCCGTTCGAGAAGCCGATGGCCCGCACCCGCGACACGATCGACATCTGCCGCAAGGTCTGGAGCGGCGACAAGGTCACCCAGGTGGGCAAGGCCTACTCGCTGCCCTACGACGGCGGCACCGGGCTCGGTAAGCCGCTCAAGTTCATGAACCGGCCGCCGGCGCGCGACATCCC